>JAQBPH010000383.1:0-5530 GCA_028287625.1 Chloroflexota bacterium
GGTCGAAGCCGAGGTAGTTGCAGGAGGCGAAGTCCGCCAGCCACCGGTCGCCGACGCGGATCCACCGTCCCCGGAGCTCGTCGATGACGGCGTCCATCATGCGGTGCGACGAGCGCAGCCGCTCCAGGTCGGCGCCGCGCCCAGACTTGCGGACACGCTCCGACACCGGGGTGCCGGAGGGGGGGAGGCGACCCGGTGCCGTCATGGGATCACTCTCGTACGGGGCCCTTCGCGCGGGCCTGCGCCCAGGCCGGCCTGGCGTTCGAGGAAGGCTGCGGCGGATGCCGCGTCCATGGGCCGCGCCATGTAGTAGCCCTGCCCCCGACAGCAGTCGAGGTCGAGCAGCTGCTGGAACTGCTCGACGGTCTCGATGCCCTCGGCAACCGCGCACAGGCCGAGCGCATGGGCGAGGTGGATGATCGCCTCGGCGATCGCGGAGTCGGCGGAGGTGCGGTGCATTCGCTCGATGAAGGACCGGTCGACCTTGAGGACGTCGAGCGGGAACTGGCTCAGGTAGCTGAGTGACGAGTACGCGACGCCGAAGTCGTCGACGGCGAGCAGCACCCCGAGGCGCTTGAGCTCGCGGAGGCGACCGGCGGCGAGGCCGGGGTCGCGGATCATCATGCTCTCGGTGATCTCGAGGATCACGCTGGCGGGGTCGATGCCCGACAGTCCGAGTGCGGCTGCCACCTCGTCGAGCAGCCCCGGATGCTGCAGCTGGCGAGCGGAGAGGTTGACCGCCACGGTGAGCGCGGCGGCATCAGCGCTCACCTGCTGGAAGCTCCTCGCCTGGCGGCAGGCCTCCTCCACCACCCATCTGCCGATGGGGACGATGAGGCCGGTCTCCTCGGCCAGAGGCACGAAGTCGCCGGGGGCGGTCAGGCCCAGCACCGGGTGCTGCCAGCGCACCAGCGCCTCGACGCCGGTGACACGCCCTGACCGGAGCTCGATCACCGGCTGGTAGTGGAGGAGGAGCTCCCCGTGCTCGAGGGCGCGCTCCAGGGCTCCGCGGAGCTCCAGCCGGTGGTCCGCAGTCCGACGCATCGCCGGCTCGAAGAGCTCATGGCGCCCCTTGCCCCGTTCCTTGGCGGTGTACATGGCGGCGTCGGCGTCGCGCAGCAGGTCGTCGGCGCGTGCGCCGGCCCCGTCGAGGCTGCTGACGGCGACCCCCAGGCTGGCGCGGATGAAGACCTCCTGTCCCTCGATGAGGAAGGGGGCACCGAGGGCGGTGAGCACGCTCTCGGCGACCACCCCGGCGCCGGCGGCGTCGACGTGCTCCAGCAGCAGCGCGAACTCGTCGCCGCCGAGGCGCGCCGGCGTGTCCGCCGACCGCACCGCGGTGCGGAGGCGCTCGCCGACCCCGTGCAGGAGCTGGTCGCCGGCCGCGCGGCCGAGGCTGTCGTTCACGGTCTTGAAGTCGTCCAGGTCCATGAAGACGACGGCGAGAGAACGGGCGTCCTGCCCCTGCAGATCGAGGGCGTGCTGCACCCGGTCCTGGAAGAGGGCCCGGTTCGCCAGGTCGGTGACGGGGTCGTGGAAGGCCTGGTGCTCGAGGCGCTCCTCGAAGGCCTTGCGCTCGCCGATGTCCCGGGTGTTGAGCACCACCCCGGCGATGTTGGGGTCCTCGGTCAGATCGGTCCACAGCATCTCGACGAACTGCCAGGCCCCTGAGCACGCCCGCCACCTGGCCTCCACCACCTGGGGCCGCACCTGCCGCCGGTGCGCGATGTCGCCGAGCAGGCCCACCATCCGCCGATGGTCGTCGGGGTGGAGCAGGTCGAGGAGGCTGGTCCCCACCAGCGCCGCGGGCTCGTGGCCGAGGATGTGCTCGATCGACGGGCTCTGGTACCGGATGACGGCGTGGACGTCGACCACGGTCACGATGTCGGTGGAGTTCTGCACCAGGGAGCGAAAGCGGGCCTCGCTGCGGCCGCGGTGGAGGTCCTCGGCGAGGTTCGCCGCCTCGAGGGCGAGCGCCACCTGCGAGAACAGGGCCTCGACGCCGTCGCGCACCCCCCGCGTCAGGGCCTGCGCGGTGGCGACCACGAGCACCGCTCCCATGCCGTCGCGGCCCGCCAGCGGAGTGACGAGCACCCGGCTCCGCGGGGGGAGCGGGAGCGCCTCTGCGAGGCTCGGCGGGACGGCCGCGAAGGCCACGGACGTCCCCGCCCGCAGCTGCGTGCAAGCGTCCACCGGGAGCGCCCCCAGGGTGCTCTCGAGAACCTCTCCGGCGTCGCAGACGACGACCTGGGCTGCCTCGCCCGCGAGCGCCCTGGTGGCGCGCACCGCCGCCTCCCAGGTCGCCTCCCGGCTGTGGGCGCTGACCAGCGCCGCCCCCGCCTCGCGCAGCGCGCGCTCACGGTGCTCCGCCTCCTCGTGCTGCCGCACCACCATGCGCAGCCGGAGGACCACGAGGAGGAACAGGGCGATGGAGGCGAACACGAGGACGGCGTCCCCGGCGAGGTCCAGCGACCTCAGCCGGGTGACCTGCACCGCGGGCGACATCAGCGTGGCGGCGGCGAGCATCAGCAGCCGCGCCCGGCTCAGCGTCCGCGGCGGATCGGCGACCGGCCTCGAGAGCGTTCGCATCGACGGATGCAGCGCTGCCGCGCCCCAGGCGACGTAGTAGCCGATCCACCCGAGGTCGAGCAGGGAGCCGGTGCGGTAGGTGCCGTGCAGCTCGATGACGCCGTAGGCGCTGTCGGCGGCCACCAGTGACAGCAGGCCGGCGACGAGCAGGAAGAAGACGGGAGCGCGATGGCCGGTGTCGACGGCGAGGCGAGCGGTGACGGCGATCACCAGCACGTCCATGAGCGGGTAGGCGATGGAGAGCGCCTTGGTGCCGAGCGCGAGGTGCTCGTCGCGCGCGTACGGCACCATCAGATACACCCAGGACACCACGCCGACGCCCATGCCGATGATGAGCGCATCGATCAACGCCGCGCGGTCACGCCTCGGGTTGCGGGCGTGGATGAGCAGCAGCAGGCCGGCGATGATGACCGGATACACGGCCACGTACGGGATGTCGCCCACCGAGGGGAAGTCCACCCTGTACCCGCGCAGCAGCGAGGGCAGCGTGTAGTACAGGAAGTCCCCGGTCACGAAGAGGAGCTGGGCGGCGGCGAACAGGTACCAGGGGAGCCGCTGCTCCGGCCGGTGCATGCGCACCCCGGCGATGATCGCGCCCGCGGCGGAGACGCCCAGGATGTTGAACAGCACGCCGCTGCGCGACACCATCGGGGCCAGGACATAGCAGGCCGTCCCCAGCGCCGCCACAGCGAGATATCCGAGCCATGCGTATGCCGTGATGCGATCGCGCGCCCGTGAACGGCGGTGGGTCACGGCCAAGGGGCGGGCCGACCGCGGATTGCGACCCCTGGCTGCCTGATCATGGGCCCGTAATATAACATATCTGTAGGCTTTGAAGGTGCTTGCACCTGCAATCAGCGAGCACGGTGGCCTCCCACTTGCGCGGCGTCGGGAGCGCCGAGACGAATTGTCCTGCGATCGGCGATCGCGTGGCTTCCTGCAGGCACAGGTGTGAACAGTCATTGACCCGATGGTCAGATCGCTGCCTCCGGGCTGAGGCCTCGGACTCACATGCTCCTGTCCCGCGCCTCCAGGGCACAGCGCACTCGAGCCTCATTGCTCGTCATCCTCCCTCAGGCTGTGACGACCGCCGTTACACTCGCGGACCTGATTCAGCACAGCAACACTGCAATCGCAATCGATGGGTGGGCGCATAATGCGCGAATGGGGACGTGCCATTTGTGATGTCCCGATGAAACCGCACGACGTCCAAGCGTTCGTGTCACAGGAGGTCTCCAATGGTGAGAGTCCGTCAGCATGCAGCCGCGCCGGCACAGCCCATCCGTCGGAGGCGGGCAGCGAACGTCGAGACCCTGCGCACCGTCGCCGACGACTTCCTGTCCGGGTTTGGGCGCCTGGTCGACGAGGTCGTGGCCCTGCGGGAGGCAGTCGCGCAGTCACAGGCGGAGAACGATCAGCTGCGCGGCGAGCTCGCCGAGGCGATCGACCTCTTCCGCGATGCAGGAACGCTCGTGGCCCGGACCGGCCCTGCCGCGCAGGCGAGGGGACGGGCGGCGACGCGTGCCAAGGCAGCACCTGCCCGAGCAGCCGCTCGGGTGCGCGCGGCATCGACAGGTGGGGGCGGAACGGCGCGAGCCGCGCGCGCGTCCACGCATGGCCGTGCGACGCCGGCGTCGGTGACGCGCGACGTGGTGCGCGCCGTCATCGGCAAGTTGGGGAGCGCCACGGCGTCGGAGATCGCCGCGGAGATCAGCCATGCGGGTGCCCCCGTCTCGGGACGGGCCATCCGGCACATCGCCAGGGCGGCGGGAGCGGTCATGCGCCGGGGCGATGACGGGCGGATGGTGTACTCCCTGAGCTGAGCGTCTGTCCGGCGCGCCCACCCGCCGTGGTCCGTGACCGCTGACGGGCCGATGGTGACGCCGGAGGCAGGGGGCGCGCCCGCCGCAGGGGCGGGGCGCCCCCGTGTCAGCGCCTGCCGCGGCAGCTGGCGACGAGAGCGCGCGATTGCCGGCGCGTTCGGGGTATGGGCTGTGAGGACCGTTCGCAGGCGTTGCCGCGGGAGGCCCGTTCCGATGCTCCAGCCTCCCAGGTCCGTGGTGGGCCCGGGGCCACACTCCTCCTCACCTGCGGTCGCTCGTACCGCCCCCCACCACCACACCGAAGGGGACCGCCATGTACGCCCTCCAGCCCGTCCTCGTAGAGCAGCCGAACCCCAGCGCGACCGCCCACGCCGCCTTCTACGCCGCGGCCCACGCCCGCCTCCAGGGTGCGCTCGGCAACCGGGGCCGGCGGGTTGCGCTCGACTCCGTGATCGACCGGTACCGCGCCAACGGCTGACGCGACCAGCGGACGCCGGAACCTCGGCCCTGGGCACGGATCTCTAGCCGGCGTCCCCACGCCCTCGCGACCCACACTCGGCGAGCGGGGCCTCCGGCTCGGCCCGCGAGCCCTCGGCGGTCCGCCGCCGCCAGCCGTCAGGCCTGCCCCAGAGGAGGTAGCCGAGGCCGCCGAGGAGGCCGCCGATGAGGCCCCCGAAGGGAACCACCAGCCACGGCTCGAGCGGCGAGCGCGAGGGCTGCGGCGCCACCACGGCGTGCCTCACCGGGCCCAAGACCCCGGTCTCCGGCGGCCGGTGCATGGACGCGACGCTGTACTGGGGCGCCAGCGGGGCTGCGCTGGCGGGCTGCGTCGACGGGGGAGGGTTGTTGCCGACGGTGAGCTGGGCGACCGGTTGGGCCACCGGCCGGGGCGGCGTCGACGCGGGCACGCTGGCGGTCGGGAGCTCGGCGACCGCGTGGCCTGGCGAGGTGTGGTGCGCGTTGGTGACCCGCACCGCCAGCGTGCACGCCGCGGCGGCGATGGCGAGGACCAGCATGCTGCGAGAGGCGCCCACACCATGCCGCTGCGGCACCGCGGTCTCGACCGCGTGAGCGCTCGCCGATCCGGTCGACACGCCGTGCTCGACCAGCGGCCGCAG
>JAQBPH010000559.1:0-13878 GCA_028287625.1 Chloroflexota bacterium
GATGGCTCCGCCATCCTCACAGAGCCGTATACCCCCGCGGCGAGCTCCGAGCCGAGTCGATCGCGAAGCGATCGCCGGCGTCCCCGCCGAGCGCCGTCGCCCGGCTCACCGCGTCCAGGGTGAGCGACTCGAGGACGGAGCTCTCAGCGGAACGCCTGGATCATCTCGTACAGCTCGCGGGGGACCAGGCGCTGCTCGGCGACCACGTCGGCGATGGGGGCGGTGTCGACCCGGCCGCAGCGCACCACCGGCATCTGGCCGAAGGCGCCCTTCTCGGCGAGGTCGTAGGAGACGGTGCCGCAGCGGGTGGCCCAGATGCGATCGAAGGCGGTGGGGGTGCCGCCGCGCTGGATGTAGCTGGGGGCGAGGGAGCGGGTCTCCTTGCCGGTGCGCTCCTCGATGGCCTCGGCGAGTCGCTCGGCGACGCCGCGCTTGGCGAGGCGGACGTGACCGAAGGCGTCGCGCTCGCCGCCGGTGTCCTCGCGGCCGCCCAGCTCGGGCATCTCGGTGCCCTCGGCGGCGATGATCAGGCTGTGGCGCTTCCCCGACGACCAGCGCGCCTGCACGTGCTCGACCAGCTCGTCGAGGTGGGGCGGGTACTCGGGGACGATGATGAAGTCGGCGCCGCCGGCGATGCCGCCGTCGAGCGCCACCCAGCCGGTGTCGCGGCCCATCACCTCCATCACCACGGCGCGGTGGTGGGAGGTGGCGGTGGTGCGCACCCGGTCGAGCGCCTCGGCGACGATGCTCACCGCGGTGTCGAAGCCGATGCAGTACTCGGTGACCGAGAGGTCGTTGTCCATGGTCTTGGGGCAGCCGACCACCGGGCCGCCCTCGGCGGCGAGCCGCCGGGCGACGCTCAGGGTGTCATCGCCGCCGATGGCGACGAGGGCGTCGAGGCCGGCGCGCTCGATGTTGCGCAGGCAGGCCTCGACCCCGCCCTCCATCTTCATCGGGTTGGTGCGGGAGCTGCCGAGGATGGTGCCGCCGATGTTGAGGATGCCCTCGAAGGCGTTCGCGTCCAGCTCGACCAGGTCGCCGTCGCCCACCAGTCCCTTCCAGCCGTCGCGCACCTGCACCACGCTTCCGCCGTTGGCCAGGGTCAGCGTGGCCACGGCACGGATGGCGGCGTTGAGGCCGGGAGCGTCGCCCCCGCCGGTGAGAATGCCGACGCGCATGGTCTGACCTCCCGCTTGGTCCCTGTGCGAATTCGCTAGCGGGCGCAACGGTACCCGAAGATGCCGGCGGGTGCGGGGAAATCCCCCACCCGATCCCCCCTCAGCGACGCTCGAACAGCCGCCAGAGAACCGGGGCCGGGCCGAGCGGCGCCGCCGCCATCACCCGCCAGCGCGCCAGCACCGCGGTGCCGGAGCGGGCCTCGAGCCGGACCGCGGTGTCGCCGGCGGCGATCCGGTCGCTGAGCGGGAGCGCCACCGGCACCAGCGCGACGGTGGTGCCGGAACGGAGCGCGAGGGTGTCGCCGTCGCCCGGCGCCAGCAGCACCCCGACGGTGTCGCCCCAGGGGGCGGTGATCCTCCCCTGGAGAGCCGGGTCCAGTCCGGCGAGCCGCACCGCCCGGTAGCCCGCGTAGCTGCTCTCCACCGCGCTGCGGGCGGCGCTCAGCGCCTCGGCGAGATGGGGCTGGGCGAGCACGGCGCCGACCACGGTGACCGGCTCGGCGGCGTCGCCGATGCTGCGCCGGGCGGCGAAGAGCAGACAGCCGCCGGCGGAGGGGGTCTCGCCGGTCTTGACCCCCAGCCACCCGGGGACGGAGGTGAGCAGGGTGTCGAGGTTGTACAGGGTGGTTCCGTCGGCGAAGGGCGCCTCGGTGGTGGCGACGATCCGGGCCAGCGCGGGGACGCCGAGCGCCGCCCGGCCCAGCCGCACCAGGTCGGCGGCCGTGGAGACGGTGCCGGGGCTGAAGCCGCTGGGGTCGTCGAAGTGGGTGCCGTCCATGCCCAGGGTGCGGGCCATGGCGTTGAGCCGGGCGACGAAGGCGTCGTGGCCGCCCGAGACCCAGCGCCCCAGGGTCTCGGCGAGGTTGTTCGCCGAGGGCAGCATCAGGCCCAGCAGCAGCTGGCGTTCGGTGATCCGCTGGCCCGCCGTCACCGGCAGCGACGAGCCGTCGACGGCGAGCGCCTCGCGGAAGAGGGCGACGTCCGCGGCGGTCATGGTCAGCACCGGCCCGTCCTCGCCGGCGGCCAGGGGATGGGCGTCGAGCACCGCCAGGGCGGTCATGGTCTTGGCCACCGAGCCGATCGGACGAACCACCTCGGCGTCCATCGCGGCGAGGGGGGTGGGGGCGGCGGCGCCGGCCGCCGCCTCGACCAGCAGGCTGCCACCGGACGGCAGGGTGACCGGCGCGGGCGCATCCCCGCCGACCCCGAGCGAGCTGGGGGCGTGGACCTCGGCCCGCAGCGGGGGCACCGCCAGGGACAGCCGCCACGACGCGGCGGTGACGGCGGCGGTGAGGGCGGCGGCGCCGAGCACGGCGGCGAGGGCGGACCTCACGCGGACGCGGCGCGGGGATGGGGATGGCTCACGGGACGGCCGCCATCATGCCAAGCACGGCGGCCCCACCACCGGCCCCGAGCGCGCCGGCGCGTGGAACGTACGATGGCGCGGTGGAGGACAGCGGCCACGGCCACGACGATCACGGCGAGCACGGCCACGACGACCGTCACGCCCAGGAGGACGCGCCGCGGGACGAGGGCGGCCACGGCCACGTCCACGGACGGCCGGCGGCCACCACCCCGGGGGCGCTGCGCACCCTGGGCATCGCCTCCGCGGGCCTGGCGCTGGTGTCCGCGGCCGAGCTGGTGGTCTCGGCGCTCTCGGGCAGCGCGGCGGTGCTCGCCGACGGCCTCCACAACCTGGGCGACGTCTTCACCACCGTCGCCCTGGCCGGGGCCTTCATCCTGAGCAACCGGGCGCCCACCCGCCGCTTTCCCTACGGCTACCACCGCGGCGAGGACCTCGCCGGGGTGGTGGTGCTGCTCCTGATCCTGGGCAGCGCCATCGCCTCGGGCGTCACCTCGATCGAGCACCTGCTCCACCGCTCCCCCCTCACCCACCCGGGGATCGCCTTCGCCGCAGCGCTGGTCGGCTTCGCCGGCAACGAGGCGGTGGCGCGGTACAAGACGGTGATGGGGCGGCGGCTGCGCAGCCTCTCGCTGGTGGCCGACGGCCAGCACTCGCGCATCGACGGGCTGGCGTCGCTGGGAGCGGCGGTCGGGGTGGGCGGCGCCTGGGCGGGGATGCCGGTGCTCGATCCGGTCGCCGGCCTGGTGCTCACCGCGGTGATCGCCGTGGTGGCCCTCGACACCGCCCGCAACGTCACCGCCCGGCTGCTCGACGAGGCCGACGCCTCGCTGCTCGCCACCATCGAGGAGGTGGCCGCGAACGCCCCCGGCGTGGTCTCGGTGTCGGAGGTCAGGGCCCGCTGGACCGGCCGCCGCATGCGCGCCGAGCTGGTGCTCGCCGTGTCCCCGGACGAGACGGTGTCACGGGCGCATGCCCTCGGCGAGCAGGTGCGCCACGAGCTCTTCCACCGCATCGACGGGCTCTCCGAGGTGGTCGTCCACCTCGACCCCGCCGGCGACGCGGAGGCACACCAAGAGGTGCGCCACCACGAGGCCGGGTCGTCGGGGCGTTGACCGCCGTCTCAGGCTCAGGCGCTGACGCGGTCCTGCGAGGGCGGAGCGCCCCGGGCCCTCAGCTCCTTCGTCGCTGACAGCCTGCCCCCTGCGGGGGCTAGCTCTTCTTCGCCCGCTTCTTGGCGGGGGCCTTGCCGGTCTCCTTCAGCGACGCCGCCAGCGTGGTGCTGGGCGTGAATCGCGCCACCCGGCGCGCTGCCACCTGGACGGTCTCGCCGGTGCGGGGGTTGCGGCCCACCCGAGCCGCGCGCTGCGCGGTCTTGAAGGTCCCGAAACCGTGGATGCGCACCTCGTCGCCGGTCGACAGCGAGGTGGCGAGGGTGTCGAAGAACCACTTGACCTCGTCCCGGGCCGCCACCATCGACATCTCACCGTCGTTGGAGCGCACCCAGTCGGCCAGCCGCTCGGCGAGCACGTCGCGCGTGATGACACTCATGTTCCGATGTCTCCGATTAGCTGTATGGACGGGGCCGAATTGTAAGCACCGCAACGCATTTTGGACAACTGTACCCCCTCGGGCACAGCCACCGGCTGAGCACGCGTCGTCCGCCGCCGGGTGGTCCTCCTCCAGACCCGCCACGCCGTCGTCTGAGAGGCGTTGCCGCCAGAGACGGACCGTGGGTTCGGAGCCGCCGCTGAGGCGGGAACCGGCTCCGTGCCCGGGTCGTCAGCGCCTGTGGCGCAGCCACCGGCTGAGCACGCTTCGTCCGCCGCCGGGCGGTCTCCTCCAGACCCGCCACGCCGTCGTCTGAGAAGCGTTGCCGCCAGAGACGGACCGTGGGTTCGGAACAGCCGCTGAGGCGGGAACCGGCTCCGTGCCCGGGTCGTCAGCGCCTGTGGCGCCGGCTAGCGCCACACCCGCTTCATGATCACCCGGGCCAGCTTCTCGGGGTCGTGGTGCGTGGAGATGCGCGGCGAGACCACGTCGGCGAGGATGAAGTGCACCGGCCGTTTCGAGGCCTTCTCACGGTCGAAGGTCACCCTGGTGATCCCCGCCTCGACCGCCGAGGGGGGCAGGGGAAGGCCGTGATTGCTGTTGCAGATCACGTAGTCGAAGAGATTCCCGCCGACGTGCCTCTCGATGGCGTCGAGGTGCTCGCTGACGGTGAAGCCGGTGGTCTCGCCCGGCTGGGTGGCGACGTTGCACACGTACACCTTGACCGCCGGAGAGGCCCGCAGCGCCTCCACCAGCCCGTCGACCAGCAGGTTGGGGAGGATCGAGGTGTAGAGCGAGCCGGGGCCGACCACGATCAGCTCGGCGTCGAGGATGGCGAGCTCGGCCTCGGGGTTGATCTGCGGCGACGGCGGGTCGAGGAAGACCCGGTCGATCGGCCCCGCGCCCTGGGGGATCCGCGACTCGCCGATGCGGATCTCGCCGCCCGCGTTGGCGCACAGGACCACGTCCTGAAGGGTGCTCGGCATGATCTGGCCACGCACGCGCAGAACCCGTCCCGAGGCCTGGAGCGCGTGCTCGAAGTCGCCGGTGATCTCGGCCATCGCCATGATGAAGAGGTTGCCGAAGGAGTGGCCGCTCAGCGACCCCTCGCCGGTGAAGCGGTGGGAGAAGAGGCTGGTCATCAGCGGCTCGGTCTCCGCCAGGGCGGTGAGGCACTGGCGGAAGTCGCCGGGGGGCAGCACCTGGTACTCGGTCCGCAGCCGCCCGCTGGAGCCGCCGTCGTCGGCGACGGTGACGATCGCCGAGATGTTCCCCGTGTACTTCTTGATGCCGCGGAGCATCGAGCTCATCCCGGTGCCGCCGCCGATGGCCACCAGCCGCGGCCCCTTGGCGAGCAGGCGGTGGGTGTAGATCTGCTCGACCACCCCGCTGCCGCTCGACGACGCCAGCGGCAGGAAGGGGCCCAGGATCGAGCGGCCGAGCCGGTAGAAGGCGAACGCGGCCACGCTGACGCCGAGCCCCAGGAAGAGCACGGCCCGCGCCCAGCGGGGCATGAACTGCAGGGTCAGCGGACCCACGAAGCGGGGGAAGGCGAAGGTGGTGTAGGCGTCCTTGAGCGCGTAGCCGAAGGCGAGGCTGAGCAGCACGATGGCGGCGAAGAGCAGGAGCAGCCACCGCTTGACGTTCAGCCCGGGGGTGAACCACCGCACCATCCCCTCGGGCCGGGGAGGGGTCTCGGGCATCGGGGGTCGATTGTCCCACGACGCCTCGGGCTCCGCCGGGACGTCCGTGGCGGGCGCCACGGCGGCGTCCGCGGTGGCGGCCGGCTCCTCCGGACGCTCCGGCGCCGGAACCGACAGGTGGGCGCGCATGCTCAGAGGCCGGCCCCGGCGGGGGCGATGGGAGCGCGGGCCCGCAGACGGGCGATGTCGTGGGTCGCCTCGATGTAGCGCACCGTGCCGGAGTAGGAGCGCATCACCACGCTGTGGGTGCTGACCACGCCCCGACCGGCGAAGCGCACCCCCTGGAGCAGCTCGCCGTCGGTCACCCCGGTCGCCGCGAAGAACACGTTCTCACCTCCGCACAGGTCGTCGAGAGTCAGAACGCTGGTGTCCTTGCCCTCGGCACGCATCACCGCGCGCTCGCCCTCGTCGCGGGGCGCCAGGCGGCCCTGCATGCCCCCACCCACCGCCTTGACGGCGCAGGCGGCGAGCACCCCCTCGGGAGCGCCGCCGATGCCCCAGAGGACGTCGATGCCGGTGCGCTGCTCCATCGCCGCCCAGAGCCCCGCGGCGATGTCGCCGTCGGGGATGAGCTTCACCCGGGCCCCCACGGCGCGGATCTCGCGCAGCAGGCGCTGGTGGCGGGGGCGGTTGAGCACCACCACGGTCAGGTCCTCGACGTCACGGCCCTCGGCGCGGGCGATGCGCCGCAGGTTGTTGGCCACGGTGTCCGTGATGTCGATGACCCGGTGCGCGCGGGGACCGACGATCAGCTTCTCCATGTAGTAGCAGTGGGTGTGGAAGAGCGCGCCGCGCTCCGCCAGCGCCACCGTGGAGACGGCGCCGGGGAGGCCTCCCGCCACCAGCCGTGCGCTGTCGATGGGGTCGACGGCGACGTCCACCGCGGGCGGGTTGCCGTTGCCGACGCTCTCCCCGATGTAGAGCATCGGGTTGTCATCCTTCTCGCCCTCGCCGATCACCACCACGCCGTCCATGTCGACGTAGCCGAGGCTCCGTCGCATCGCGTCGACGGCGGCCTGCTCGGCCTCGTCGAGGAGGTCGCGGCCCATGAAGCGGGAGGCGGCGATGGCCGCGCCCTCGGTGACCCGGACCAGCTCGAGCGCGAGGTTGCGGTCGATCGGGGTGCCGATGTCGCGGCGCT
Source organism: Chloroflexota bacterium (assembly GCA_028287625.1). Classification (GTDB taxonomy): domain Bacteria; phylum Chloroflexota; class Dormibacteria; order Aeolococcales; family Aeolococcaceae; genus CF-96. The sequence continues at coordinate 6,937 of JAQBPH010000559.1, forward strand.
GGCGGGCTCTCGGCGGCATGGCAGCGGGATGATACGCGGAATCGGTGGCATCCCCGTCACACGTCGGCTGCCCCCATCCGCTCCCCGCCGGGGCGGCGCAGACTCCTCCGCATCGTGAGTCCCGACCTCTGCACGCTCCACTATCGAGACGCCGTCACCGGCTGCGCGGGCTGCGGGCGCGGGGTCTGCGCGAGCTGCCGGACGGCGGGCGACCTCTGCCCCTTCTGCGCCCGGCGGGTGGAGGACGAGGCCATGATGGCCCGGGAGCGCCGTGGCTCCCGGATCGCGCTGCGCCGCGCCGGCATCGCCCTCCACGCCGAGCGGGGTGACCCGGTGATCCTCCGCGAGGGGCGCTTCCGCCTGCTGGTGCCGGTGCTCGGCGGCGCCGCCACCGCCGTCGCCGCCGCCGCGGTGTGCACCGAGCTGGAGCGGTGGCTCGGGGTCGACGCCGCCCTGGCCGCGGTGCTCTGCGCCGCCGTGGTCGGGTTCTGCGTGCGCCTCCTCCTCGGCGGTGTCTCGCGCGCCGCGGGGGCGATCGCCGCCGCGCTCTGCGTCACCGCGACGCTGGTGGGCCGCTGGTGGGCGGGGGTCCACGTCGGGGGCGCCGGCGACGCCGTGGGGCTGCGCAGCCTCTCCGACTGGGTGATCTCCCACGGGGCGCTGGTGCCCGTCCTCTACGCGGCCGCCGCGGTGCTCGCCTACGGGGCCGCCGCCGGCCACCGGCCGGTCTGAGCCGGCTTCCTCCCGGACTGCTAGCATGCCGGTTCCGGGGAGTACACCCGCCAATCCCCCGACAACAGGGGCACCTTCGATGGCCGACGACATCCTGGACCGCGTGCGCAGCTTCGCGACCCGCGGTGACGAGCAGCCTGTGGAGGAGTCCGGAGCGGAGCCGGCCGGCACCGAGACGCCCGAGACGGCAGCCGAGCAAGGAGCGGATGAGATGGCGATGAGCGATGCCCAGGCGGGCACGGGGGTCCAGGAGGGCGGCGGCGCGCTGGCGCCTGCGGGGGTCATCCGGGCATGCCCCATCCCGTCCGGGGCCGTGATCTTCGGCGAGCTCACCTCGGCCTTCGTCGACGGGCCCCGGCTGATCCGCTTCCTCGCCGACCGCCGCCACACCGGAGCGGTCGTCGACGCCGGCCGCACCCGGGTGCAGGTCGCGCTCCTCTACGAGGGCGCGGCGGTCGGCCTGGTGGCGGTGGGCGACGGCTCCACCCGCCGGGTCGACACCCTGAGCCTGCCCGCCCCCGGCACCGGCGACGAGCACCAGCTCACCGTGCTCACCTACCGGCCGGAGATCACCCTGGCGCTCGCCCAGCTGATCAACATGCCGGAGCGCTTCGACCGCATGCACGGGTCCTTCGTCGACCTCCCCGCGCTGCTCTCCTTCCTGCGCCGGGAGCGGGCCAACGGCGCGGTGCGGGTCACCACCGGCGAGGACGCGGGAGTCATCCTCCTCCGCGCCGGTGAGGTGCTCGGGGGCTACACCCGGCACCTGCCCGAGCTCGACGACGAGGAGGTCGTCTTCCCGCTCGCGAAGGCCGCCGACGCCGAGGTGGACGTGTGCGTCGGTGCGCTGACGATGCCTCCCGCCTCGATCGCGGTGGCATCGATCCTCGCCTGATCCGGAGACGGGGGTTGCGGCAGCTCCGGCGCCTCCTGGCCCTGACGACCGCGCTGGTCGCGCTGGTCGCGCTGCTCGCCGCCTGCGGCGGCAGTCCTGCGGGCGGCCCCGGCAGCCACGACACCGCCCAGGGCGCGGTGCGCGGCTTCCTTGGCGCGGTGGCGGCCAACGACGTCAACGAGGCGCTGATGTGGATCCCGCCGGCGCAGCGCCCCCAGGCGTCGAACCTCCTCAACGGCAGGGAGGGGGTGAAGGTGTCCTTCCGCGTGGAGCACGTCGAGGTGGGAGCCGCGACCGTCGACCGCGAGCATCCCGACCAGGCGATGGTGCCGGTCAAGGGCCAGGCGTCCGCCTGCGTCAACGGCGGCTCCGGCGACCTCGCCTCGCTGAACACGTGCTTCCCCTTCTCGAAGTTCGCCCAGACGGCGGGCTCGGACACGGTCTCCTGCGTGCGCATCGGCGGGCGGTGGTACGTCGACATCGGCTCCGGCAGCGACGCCCCCGCGCCCGGGCCCTCGCCGGTCCCGAGCGCGTCCCCGAGCCCGCGGGGCTGACCGCCGCACCGTCGGCGCGGCCGCCGCGCGTGGTGGTGGTGACGCGTCCCCAAGCGGGGGAGAGCTACCATTGACCATCCGGTCGCACCCCGCGGGGAGGCGCGGGTCGCTGTCGCGGAGGTTGTCGTGAGCCTGTCCGAGCCACCATGGCGGCGATGCCGTGATCTTTCTCAGCGACTTCCTGCGCGCCGACGTGGTCGACGTCCACCAGAGGACCGTCGGCAAGGTCCGTGACCTGATCGTGCGCATGGGCGATCCCTATCCCACGGTCATCGCCCTGGCGGTGCGCGGTCACGCGGCCCCGGCCACCATCGACTGGAGCGTGGTCCGCGCCTGGGAGAACCGGGAGATCAGCCTCGGCGTCACCGCCGCGGATCTCAAGGAGCACGAGCCCGTCCCGGAGGAGGTCTGGCTGGGCCGCGACGTCCTCGACAAGCAGATCGTCGACACCGACGGGCGCCGGGTGGTGCGGGTCAACGACCTCCAGCTCCAGCAGAGCAACGGCTCGGTGCTGCTGGTGGGCGTCGACATCGGCACCCGCGGGCTGCTCCGCAGGCTCAACGCCGAGCACGTGGGACGGCGGCTGCGCCGGCTCACCGGCGGCGACCTCCCCCAGCGGCTGATCAGCTGGGACGCGGTCGACACCCTGCACAGCGACGAGCGCTCGGTGAAGCTGCGCATCAGCCACCGCAAGCTCTCGAAGATGCATCCGGCCGACATCGCCGAGATCGTCGGCCAGCTCGGCGGCCGCGACCGCGAGGCGATCTTCGCCAGCCTCGACGACGAGATCGCCGCCGACACCCTCGAGGAGTCGAGCGAGGAGGTGCAGGCGCAGATCCTCTCCCGGCTCGACGACGAGCGCGCCGCCGACATCCTCGAGGCGATGTCGCCGGACGAGGCGGCCGACCTGCTCGCCGACCTCCCCGAGGAGCGCCGCGAGCAGCTCATCGCCAAGATGGAGGCCGGCGAGGCGCAGGACGTCGAGGAGCTGCTCGCCTACGGGGAGGACACCGCCGGGGGGCTGATGACCACCGAGTACGTGGCCATCCCGGCCAGCCTCACCGCCGCCGAGGCCATCGACCGTCTCCGCGAGCTCGAGCCCGACGCCGAGTCGATCTACTACGTCTACGTGATCGACGACGACGAGCGGCTGCTCGGGGTGCTGAGCCTCCGCGACCTGATCGTGGCGCAGCCCGCGACCCCGATCGCCGACCTGATGATCAAGCGGGTCATCGCCGTGCCCGTCGACGCCCGGCCCGAGGACGTGGCCGGGGTGATCGCCAAGTACAACCTGCTCGCCGTCCCGGTTGTGGACGACGACGACCGTATCCAGGGGATCGTCACCATCGACGACGCCCTCGACACGGTGATGCCCGCCGGGATGAAGCGAAGGGCCAGGGCGCTGTGATCACCCGGCGGGGGCCCCGCCTGTGAGGCGGCGGCGGCGCGATGAAGACGCCCCCTCAGACCGCCGCGCTGCGCCGCCGCGCCGAGGAGGCGGTCGCCGCTCGCCGTGAGCGCCGGGCCCACCACCGCCGCTTCGGCGGGGTGCGCAAGTACCTGGCGATCATCGGGCCCGGCCTGATCGTCGCCAACGCGGGCAACGACGCCGGCGGCATCTTCACCTACAGCAACACCGGGTCCAAGTACGGGCTCAACCTGCTCTGGACCTTCATCCCCATCCTGCTCGCGCTGATCGTCACCCAGGAGATGGTCGCCCGGCTCGGCTGCGTCACCGGCAAGGGGCTGATGGACCTCATCCGCGAGCGTTTCGGGGTGCGCTGGACGCTCTTCGCCTCGGTGGTGGTGATCGTCGCCAACGGCGGCACCGTGCTCGCCGAGTTCGCCGGCATCGGCGGGGCGCTGGGCCTGCTCGGCGTGCCCCTGCCCGTGGCCGTGCTGGGCTCGGCGGCGATGCTCGCCATCCTGGTGCTGCGCGCCAACCGCCGGCTGGTGGAACGTGTGTTCCTGGCGATGGGGCTGACGTTCGTCAGCTACATCGTCACCGCGTTCATGGTGCACCCGCGCTGGGGCGACGTCGTCCGCGCAGTGGTGGTGCCCACGCTCTCGCACCCGCCGCTCAAGCCCGGGGCCACCTCGTACACCACCGACGTCATCACCCTGATCGGCACCACCATCACCCCGTACATGCAGCTCTTCCTGCAGTCGTCGATCGTCGACAAGGGCACCTCCGAGAAGGAGCTGAACTACGCCCGCGCCGACGTCATCAGCGGCTCGACCTTCGCGGTTGCGGTGGCGATGTTCATCGTCATCACCACCGCGTACACGCTCTTCCCCCACGGCTTCGCCGGCCAGGACCTGAGCAGCGCCGCCGACGCCGCCCAGGCGCTCCGGCCGCTGGCCGGCGACCACGCCACCCAGCTCTTCGCCGTCGGCCTGCTCGGCGCCTCGCTGCTGGCCGCGGCGGTGCTGCCGCTCAGCACCGCGTTCGTGGTCTGCGAGGCCTTCGGGGCGGAGCGCTCGGTGCAGAGCCGCTTCGGCGAGGCGCCGCTCTTCTTCGTGCTCTTCATGCTCCTCCTCCTCACCGGCGCGGTCACCGTGGCGCTGCTCGGCCCCGGATCGATCGCCGCGGTGGCGATCGGCACCCAGACCCTCGACGGCGTGCTGCTGCCGGTGCTGCTGGTGTTCATCCTCATCCTGGCGAACGACCGCCGGCTGCTCGGCCGCTACCGCAACGGGCCGGTCAACAACGTGATCGCGGGAGCGCTCACGGTGGTGCTCTCCGCGCTGACCGCCTACCTGGTGGTGACCACGCTCACCGGGCTGTAGCGCCGTCCCGTGCCAGCGGCGGGGCGAGCAGCCCCTCCGGGCCGAAGTGGGAGATCGCCTGGGCGGCGCGGCCCAGCCCGGCCTCCAGGGCCTCGACGAGATGGTCGAGCGGGTCCTCCTCGGCGAGGGCGCACGCGCCCAGGAAGCCGCCGGCGAGCGCGTCACCGGCGCCGGTGGGGTCGACCACGGTGCCCACCGGGTGGGCGGCGCGCTCCACCACCTCGGTGGCGGTGACGCAGGCGGCGCCCAGCGGACCCGCCTTGACCACCACCACCCGCAGCCGTCCCCGGCCGCAGAGGGCCGCCGCCGACTCGCGCCAGCCACCGGCCGGCCAGCCGGTGAGGGCGGCGAGCTCGGCGCGGTTGAGGAAGAGGACGTCGGCCGCCTCGACCACCGCGACGACACGGTCGCGCTCCGGGCCGCCGATGTACACGGTCATGCTGTCGGCCCCGATCACCCGGGCCCGCGACTGGGCCACCGCCTCCAGCTGCGAGTCCGGCGGCATGCTCCCCAGGAAGAGCACCTCGGCGGCGGCGGCGGTGGCGGCGAGGTGCGGCCGCCAGGAGGCGTAGGCTCCCTCCTCGGCGTGCTCGCAGGCGGTCACCCAGCGCTCGAAGTCGTGGGTGGCGCGCCAGCGGAAGGTGGGCTCGCCGCTGACCTCGAGCCCGGCGAGGTCGACCCCCGCGCCGCCCGCCGTCTGCCGCAGCCGCATCTCGCCGTCGCGGCCCACCACCCCGACGAGGTGGACGGGGGCGAAGGGGGCGGCGGCGAGGGAGAAGTAGACCGCCGATCCGCCCTGCTGCTCGGTGCCGCGCCCCAGCGGGGTGGTGACGTCGTCGATGGTCACCGTCCCCGTCGCAGTGATCGCCCAGCCCACGCCTCCGGGTCCGGCTCAGCCGGCGTCGGCGGGGCGGCCCGCGACCGAACGTGCGGGGGAGGCGGCGGCGAAGAGGGGGATGATCCGCGCGGTGCGCGGCCGCCGCTCGTCGAGGCGGTGACGGCAGATCTCCGCCTGGGCGGCGAAGAGCGCGTCGCTCGCGTGGTCGGGACGGCGGCTCGACCCCAGGCGGTCGCGGAGCGCCGGGTCGATCTCGCCGATGAAGCGCACCACCGAGGCCCACACCTGACCGGGGAGGAGGGCGTAGCCGCGCACCCGGCACTCCTCGATGAGGTCGAGGATGAGGTCGGACTCACGCAGCCGGCTGTGCCAGCGCAGGTCCCGCTCGCGGCGGAAGGCGGCGAGCCGGCGCAGGTTCTCGAGCTCGGCCGCGGTCCGCGCGAGCGGACCTGCGAACCGGGACGCCGCGTGCTGGAGCATCGCCGCATTGTAGTACCGGACCCGGCGGATTCCCCCCCGCGACGAGCGCGTCAGCGGTCCGCCGCGGAGCGCGGGTAGCAGATCGAACGCCAGCCGTCCGGGGCGGCGACGAGGTGGACGGTCCTTGACACCGTCGCCGCCCGCGACGCGGAGAGCCGCACCCGGTAGTCGACCGCGAGCTCGGCGACGTCGCGGTGCACGCAGCCGCCGTCGGCGTCGACCCACTCGGCCAGGTAGCGCACCTCGCGGACGACCAGCCCGAGCAGGTTGCCGGCGGATGCGGCCTGCTCGGCGGCGAAGGCGCCGGCCGAGCCCCAGCGCTGCTGGCAGGGAGCGGCGAGCAGCGCGAAGGCGCCCTCGAAGCGGCTCTCGCGGAGCAGATCCACGAACCGCTCCTCGTATCCGGCGGGCCCGGCGCCGGGGGCGGTGCCGGCGTCGCGGCACCCGGGGGGCGGCGCCGGCGCGTCGCGGGCGGCGAGCATGGCGGCGACCTTGCGGCCGACGGACTCGACCTCCACGGCGGTGCCGGGAGCCTCCACCAGGGTGGAGGCCGTTCCCGTCGAGCGCGACCAGAAGGTCTGGGTCTCGGAGTCGACGAGCACGGAATCGGTCTCGGGATCGACGGTCTGCGGAAACGCCTCTCGCCAGCGGCG
>JAQBPH010000596.1:0-4545 GCA_028287625.1 Chloroflexota bacterium
GTGTCCCTGGGCCCGCACACCTCGCTCCGCGACGGCCGGCTCAGCGTCGGGGTCGCCGCCGCCGAGGGCTGCTTCCGCAGCCCCGCGCTCGCCGGGGTGCGGATCTCCACGACCCGTCCGGGCGAGAGCGCGCGCATCGTCAAGGTGCTCGACGCCGTCGAGCCGCGCACCAAGGGGCGAGGTGGCGCGGGGGTGTTCCCCGGGCTGCTCGGACGCGCGCTCCCCCAGGGCCAGGGCCGGCTCCACGTGCTCCGCGGCGCCGCCGTGGTCACCGCCGGCCACCTGCCCCGGGCCCAGGAGGCGCTGGTGGACATGTCGGGCCCGGCCGCGCCCCTCTCGCCGCTGGCCGCGCTCCAATGCGTCGTGGTCGAGTTCCAGCCCGCCGGGGACGCCGCCTGGGAGGCGGTGGCCGGCGCTCTGCGGGTCGGCGCTCTGCGGCTCGCCGCCCACCTCGCCGAGGCGGCGCTGGACGAGCCTCCCGCCGCGGTCGAGGAGCTGCCGCCGACCAGCCTGCAGCGCATCCCCGGCGACGCGCTGCCGCGGGTCGTCGCCGTCACCAGGCTCCAGTGCCAGGGCGCCTTCAAGGACGTCTTCGTCTACGGCGGCACCCTGGCGGGCGGGCTCTCCGTCTGCGTCGACCCCAACGAGCTGGAGGACGGCGCGGTGGTGAGCGGGCAGTACGGGCACCCCGGGCTCAAGAACCCGACCTACCTCTTCCAGAACCACCCCGTGGTGGGCGCGCTGCGGGCGCGCGACGGCGCCGACCTGCGCCTCGCCGGCCTGGTGCTCAGCCCCGAGCCGGTGGAGCAGGGGCGCAAGGAGCTGGTCGCGGCGCACTGCGCCCGGCTCTGCGCCGCGCTCGGCGCCGACGCCGCCATCGTCACCAAGGAGGGTGCGGGCAACGCCGACGCCGACCTCGCCCTCACCATGGACGGGCTCGAGGCGCTGGGCATCCCCACGGTGGGGCTCTTCGCCGAGATGGCCGGGGCGGACGGCAGCGGGTCCCCGCTGGTGGTCGCGCCCGAACGCGCGACCGCCATGGTGAGCACCGGCAACTACGACCAGCTGCTCCGCCTGCCCGCGGTGGAGCGGGCTCTCGGAGGCCGCGAGCTGGCGGTGGCGGGCGCACCCGCGGCGGCGGCCCTCGAGGTGCCCACCGCGGTGGTGTACGGATCGCTCAACCCCCTGGGCTGGGGACGGCTGCGGGCGGTGCCATGAGCTTGCGCGCCGTCCACTACCTCAACCAGTTCTTCGCCGGGGTCGGCGGCGAGGAGGCGGCCGGGTCGCCGCCCGCCCGCCGCGAGGGCGCGGTGGGACCGGGGCGCCGGCTGCAGGCGATGCTCGGCGACGCGGTGCGGATCGTCGCGACCGTGCACTGCGGCGACGACCGCGCCGCGTCGGACCCCGGCGCGGCGCGTGCCATCCTCCAGCTCGCCGGCGACGCCGACCTGATCATCGCCGGGCCCGCCTTCGGCAGCGGCCGCTACGGCATCGCGTGCGCCCGCGTGGCCGCCGCAGCCGTCGCCGCCGGCGGCCGCGCCATCGTCTCGATGCACGAGGACAACCCGGGCGCCGTCGAGGCCGGCGCCGCCCCGGTGGTGCTCAGCCTCGAGACCGCTCGGGGGATGGAGGAGTCACTGCGCCGTCTCGCCCACGCGGTGAGCGCGATCGCCGCCGGTGACGCCCTCTCCTCCGTCGACCACGTGCTGGTGCGCGCGGTGCGGGGCAACCGCCTCGCCGACCGCTGCGCCGCGGAGCGTGCCGTGGATCTTCTCCTGGCGCGGTTGCACGGCGACCGCGCCGCCACGGAGATCGCCATCAGCGGCTTCGGGCGGGTCACCCCCGCGCCGCCGGTCGCCGATCCCGGCTCGGCGGTGGTCGCGCTGGTCACCGAGGGGGCGCTGGTGCCCCAGGGCAACCCCGACCGGCTGGAGTCGGCGCGCGCCCGCCGCTGGCTGCGCTACTCGCTGGCCGGGCGCTCCGGCCTCGCCGCCGGCGAGTTCGAGTCGGTGCACGGCGGGTTCTCGACCGTGCTCGCCAACGCCGACCCCCACCGCATCCTGCCCCTCGACGTGGCCCGGGAGATGGAGGCGGAGGGCCGCATCGGCCGGCTCCACGACGAGTACCTGGTGACCGCGGGCAACGGCACCCACGTGGCCACCGCCGCGGGCTTCGGGGTGGAGTGGGCCGCCGAGCTGCGCCGCGCCAACGTGCAGGCCGCCATCCTCACCGCGACATGAGGGACGGGAACGCGTTGCGGGTCAACGCTCGCCAAGGAGCTGGAGCGCGCCGGCATCCCCACCGCGGTGCTCTGCAACCTCGTGCCCATCGCGCTGAGCGTGGGCGCGCCACGGGTGGTGCCGACCCGCGGCATCCAGTTCCCGTCCGGGGATCCCTCTCTCTCCGCGGCGGAGGAGCGGTCATGGCGCCGCCGCCTGCTGGAGACCGCGCTGCGGGCGGTGAGCACCGCGGTGAGCGGCCCCACCGTCTTCGACCCCGCCGAGGTGGGCGGCGCGGCGGCGGTGGGAGGTGCCGGATGAGCGCGGCATGACCCCGGGAGTGGCCGTCTCCGCCGCCTGCCAGCTGCTGGTCCACGCCCCGGGCATGGCCTGTCACGGCAGCAAGCCGTCCCGCGAGCTGCCCCGCGACCCCGAGCTCGCCGCCGCCTTCCGCGCCGCGCTGCGGTCACACGCCGAGGCGGTGGCGTACGCGCCCCACCAGGCCTTCATCGGCAACCTCCACCCCCGCGAGCTGCCGCCGCGCCCCTGGGCGACGCGCCCGCTCGAGGGTTCGCGCCCCGACGGCCCGGACGGCGGGGTGCTGGAGGAGCTCGACCTGCTCGGCGCCATGGCGGCGGTGGACGAGTTCAACCTGGTGATGCTCGACCCCGCGGTCGCCGCCCGCGCCGCCGAGCGGCTGGCCCACCGACCGGCGACCGCCGGCCTGGTGCTCGCCGGGGGCTGCACCGGTGACGTCGAGGCCGCCGCCGCCGTCCCCGGCGCCATCGCCCTGCGTCTCGGCGCCGGCGAGGAGATCTGCGGCGTCCTCCGCGCCGCCCACGACAGCGACGAGGCGCTGAGCGCGACCGTGCTGCTCGAGAACCTGGTCACCAAGGCGACCGCGACGCTCGCGCTCCTCGACCTGCTGCACCGCACCGGCGCCGACCCGGGCTCCGTCGACTACGTCATCTCCTGCTCGGAGGAGGCGGTGGGCGACCGCTACCAGCGCGGCGGCGGCAACATGGGCAAGGCGGTGGCGGGCGCCGCCGGCCTGGACCAGGCGTCGGGCGCGGACGTCAAGAACTTCTGCGCCGGCCCGCTCTCGGCGCTGGTGATCGCCGGCAGCCTGGTGTCGGCGGGGGTGTGCCGGCGTGTCGCCGTGGTCGGCGGCGGCTCGCTTCCCAAGCTGGGCATGAAGTTCCAGGGCCACCTGAGCCACGGGCTGCCGGTGCTCGAGGACGTGCTCGGCGCCTGCGCGCTCCTGGTCGAGGCGGACGGCGGCGGCGCCCCGCGGCTGCGCCTCGACGCGGTGGGACGCCACCGGGTCGCCGCCGGCGCCTCCGGCCCGCAGATCATGGAGGCGCTCGCCTTCGAGCCCCTCGACCGGCTCGGCCTGCGCTCGGTCGACGTCGACGACTACGCCACCGAGCTGCACGATCCCGACGTCACCGAGCCGCAGGGCTCGGGCAACGTCCCCGAGCGCAACTACCGCACCCTGGCGGCCCTCGCGGTGCGCCGCGGCGAGATCGGTCGCGACGGCATGGACGCCTTCGTCGCCGAGCGGGGCATGCCGGGATTCGCGCCCACCCAGGGACACGTCGCCTCGGCCGTCTGCTACCTGCCCCATGCGCTGCGGCGCCTGGGTCCGGACGGATCGGCCGAACGGGTCATGCTGCTGGCCAAGGGCAGCCTCTTCCTTGGCAGGATGTCGCAGCTGTCCGACGGGATGAGCGTGCTGCTCACCCGCGGCGGCTGACAGGAGGGATGCATGTTCGAGGGAAGACAGGTCGTCGTCCTCGGTGAGCGCGACGGCGTGGCCGGGCCGGCCATCATGGCCTGCATCGAGGCGGCCGGCGGATCGGTGGTCTTCGCCGCCAGCGAGTGCTTCGTCTGAACCGCGTCGGGAGCCATGGACCTGCACAACCAGGCGACCATCAAGGAGCTGGCCGAGAAGCACGGCCGTGACTCGCTGCTGGTCATCCTGGGCTCGCCCGACCCGGACTCGGCCGCACTGTCGGCCGCGACCGTGGTGAGCGGCGATCCCACCTACGCAGGTCCGTTGGCGGAGGTCCAGTTGGGCCTCGACGTGTATCACATCCTCGAGGACGAGGTGCGCAGCGCCGTTCCCGCCCAGGTGTGGGAGGAGCAGATCGGCGTCATGGCCGAGGTGCTCGACGCGCCCGGCCTGTCGGAGACGGTGAGCGGCATCCGCGGGTCGCGGACCGCCACCTGAGCGCCTCCCGCCGCAGCGCCGCCCGGCGGCGCTGCGGCCCGGGCCTCAGCTCCTGCCGCGTCCGCGGGCGAGCAGGAGGGCGCCGGCGGTCTC
>JAQBPH010000631.1:0-2881 GCA_028287625.1 Chloroflexota bacterium
CCGCCCTCGGCGCCGCCGCCTGGTACTGGGCGGCCACCCTGGTCGCCGGCGGCGGGCTCAGCCTCCACCAAGCGGCGATCGCCGTGTCGCCGCTGCCCTTCCTCGCCGCCGCCGGGCTCGCCCTGACCGGCGCGAGGGTGCGCCGCGCCGGGGGTGACCTCGCGGCCGGCCTCTGGGCGGGCACCGGCGGCCTGGTCGTGCTCAGCCTCGGGCTCTGCGTCGCCGCCGGAGACCACACCCTGCTCTCCGTGGTCAGCGGCGCCCTCGCCGTGGTGGTCCACCTCGCCGGCCGCCGCCTGCAGCGGCTGGAGACCGTGGTCGGTGCGGCCGCCCTCGCCGCCACCTCCACGGTGAGCGCCGCCCTCGCCATGGGCTTCGGCACCACCGGCGCGGTGCTGGGGCTGACGGCGCTCGGCCTGATCGTCCGCGGCGGCGCCCTGCTCGACGGACCGGGGCCGCACTGGCGCGCCGCCCACCGTCTCACCGCCCTCGGCCTCGCCGCCCTGGCCGCGCTCTGGGCGTTCACGGAGGCCACCGGCACCCCCGACGGGCTGGCGGGCCTGTCGACCTGGCTCGCCCTCGCCGGGTTCGCCGCCACCCTGGTCGCGGCCGCCCTGCTCGCCACCGAGCCGGCCGGCCCGGCGCCCCGGCTCGCCCTCTGGGGAGGCGTGCTGCTCGCCGCCACCGCGCTCGACTGGCTGAGCGCCGCCGCCCACCTCATGGACGCCCAGGACTACGTGGTCGCCCCCGCCCTCGCCGCGATCTGCTGCGGGCTCGCCGCCCGCGGCGACCGCCTCCCGGACGGACGCCCCGGGGCGGCGCTGCCGCTGCTCGGCGGCGGCCTGCTCCTGCTGCTCGGCAGCAGCGGCCTCCAGGCCCTCGCCGCCAGCTCCGGCTCCTGGTACCTCCCGCTCCTGCTCGGCGAGGCGATCGCGGTCCTGCTCGTCGGGGTGATCGCGGAGTCGCGGCTCTGCGCCGTCGCCGCGGGCGCGGCGCTGGCGGGCGTCTGCCTGCGCGCCCTGGGAATCGCCGCCGCCAGCCTGCCCCTGTACGCGGTCTTCGGCGGCTGCGCGCTGCTGCTGCTCACCGGGTCGGTGGGCCTGGCCCTCGAGCGCGAGCGGGTGAACCGGCTCCGGCAGGCCCTCTCCCGCTGGAGGCCCTGACCGGGACCGCGCGGAGTAGCCTGCTCGGCGCCATGTCCGAATCCAGCCCCCAGCCCATCTCCGCCCCGGATCCCGCGCCACCCCCTCCGCGAGAGCACCGCGGCCCCGGGCCCGGCGAGTGCCGGCTCTGCGGCTCGGCCCCCGCGGCGGACGTCACCTTCCGCCAGCACGTGGGCATGGTGCTGCTGATGCAGGCGCGCAGCCGGCCGGGGCCGTACTGCCGGTCGTGCGGGATCGCCACCTTCCGCGACCTCCAGAACCGCACCCTGCTGACCGGCTGGTGGGGGGTCCTCTCGCTGCTGGTCTTCAGCTGGTCGACGCCGCTGCGCAACCTGCTGTCGCTGCGCCGGGTGCGGCGGCTGGGCGCCCCGGTGCGCGACCCCGCCGTGATCAGCCCGCTGGCGGCGCCGCTGCCCCCGGGCCGCCCGCTCTGGAAGCGCCCCGGGCCGCTGGTCCCGCTGGTGCTCGCCGCCGTGGCCCTGCTCCTGGTGGTGCGGGCGGTGACCGCCCCCCAGCTCATCGACCCCACCTCGGACTCCCTCCCCGGGCAGTGCGTGGTCGTCGTCGCCGGTGAGCTGCGGCCGGCCGGCTGCACCGGACCGCACGACGGGAGGATCCTGCAGAAGCTCTCGCCAGGGACCCTGGCCGACCCCTGCACCGCCGGAGTGCCGGTCCGCTACCTCCGCGAAGACGTGGTCCTCTGCGTGGAGCCGTCGCGCTGACCAGTGGCCAGCGTCCCGTGGAGCCCTCATTCCGGTAGCCTTGCCACCCACCATGGCCAAGGCGCCCCGTCCCGGCATTCCCCCCGCGGGGGCCGAGGACCGTCCGCGACTGAGCGATGGTGACCTCAAGGCCACTGCCGCCGGCGCCAACGGCGCTGCCGCGGGAACCCCCGGCAGCGTCACCGAGCGCAAGATCAACCTGCTCCGGAAGCGGCGCTACGACGCGGTGCAGCGCGGCGGGGCGGCGGCGCGCGTGCAGCACCGCAAGGGCAAGCTCACCGCACGCGAGCGCGTCGAGCGGCTCCTCGACCCCGGCTCCTTCGTCGAGATCGACGTCTTCGCCATGCATCGCTCCACCAACTTCGGGATGGGGGAGAAGCGCATCCGCGGCGACGGGGTGATCACCGGCTGGGGCACCGTCGACGGCCGCCAGGTGTTCGTCTTCAGCCACGACGCCAGCGTCTTCGGCGGCTCGCTCGGCGAGGTCTTCGCCGAGAAGGTGACCAAGATCATGGACCTGGCGGTGCGCACCGGCGCCCCCTGCATCGGCGTCAACGACTCCGGCGGGGCGCGCATCCAGGAGGGGGTGGTGTCGCTCGCCGGCTACGCCGAGATCTTCTACCGCAACGTCTGGTCGAGCGGCGTCATCCCCCAGCTCTCGCTGATCGTCGGTCCCTGCACCGGCGGGGCGGTGTACTCGCCGGCGATGACCGACTTCATCTTCATGGTTCGCAGGGTCGGCTACATGTTCATCACCGGCCCCGACGTCATCAAGGTGACCACCGGCGAGGAGGTGACCCAGGAGGAGCTGGGCGGCTCGGACGTGCACAACCGGCGCAGCGGCGTCGCCCACTTCATCGCCGACGCCGAGGACGAGGCCTTCGCCCAGATCCGTGAGCTGCTCTCCTACCTGCCCAGCAACAACCGCGAGCAGCCGCCCCACCGTCCCACCCTCGACGATCCCCAGCGCGCCGACCCCGAGCTGCAGTCGATCAT
>JAQBPH010000405.1:0-11281 GCA_028287625.1 Chloroflexota bacterium
TGGTGCGCAACGCCGTCCTCGGGGCGCTGAGCGTTCTCGTCGTCTGGCAGGGGCCGGGAACAGGACTGGGCGGTGCACTCGCCCCACTCGGCCACCTCTCCGCGACGGAGAGGGCGGGACTGGCAGCGGCGGCAGTGCTCTGCCTGGTCGTCACCATCCAGGGATGGCTCCTCCTCCAACTGCTGCGCCAGCAGGGGCGGCTGCTGCTGCGCCTCGAGGGGCTGGAGAGCTCGTTCGGGGAGGAGGAGGGGATGGCGCGCCGCTCCCCGGCCGCCGGCTTCACTCTGCGGTCGGTGTTCGGGGAGAGCGTGAGCCTGGCTGAGCTGGTCGCGGAGAGGCGGCCGGCGCTGCTCGTCTTCACCTCGTCGGGGTGCCGGCCGTGCACCGCGCTCTTCCCGGAGATCGGCCGCTGGCAGCGTGACTACGGCGAGGCGCTGACCGTTGTGGTGCTGGCCCGAGGAGACTCTGCGGTGAATCAGGCGAAGGCGGCCAGGGAGCGGGTGGCCCGCGTCCTCATCGACGTCGACGGTGCAGTCGCCAAGGCCTATCGGGCACTGCCCACCCCCAGCGGCGTGTTGGTCTCCCCCGACGGCCGGCTGGGGAGCGTGGTCGCGGCCGGTGCGGACCCGATTCGCGGCCTGGTGGTCCGGACAGTCGATGGCCGCCACGGGGGTACGGGCAGATCCTTCGAGGCGCCCGCTCACCCGAATGGCGTCAGCGCTCCCTCCCACGGCCGGCTCTGATCTGAGCCAGGTTCCTGTGGTCAGGGGGTCGTCCTCGTGTCATTGGGGGTCCTTCCGTCGTGCCGTCCACACAGATTCCATCAGTCTGGCGGCCAGTCGCCCGAGTCGGGCAGCTCGATCCGCCGGTCGCGTTTCGACGGATGTGCTGTCCACTCGTGGGGTAGCCTGCGGGGCTCGATAGTTCGTCCGCAGCGTCAGCAGGGCGAACACCACGGCGGTGGGCTCGAGGAAGACTGCGAGCAACCACCCCCCCGTCCCGGGGACGAGCGGCATTGCCGCCAGCATCAACACGGCGGCGACGTCCAGCACATGATGCAGCCGGGGAGACCACCACCGGAGCAGGCCAAGGCGGCCGCGTGTCGTCGCGCCCAGAGCAACCATCACCACCCCGGCCAGGCCAGCAGGAGCTATCCGAGCGCCGAAGCTGAAGGGCAGCGCCACGAGCGCCAAGCCGACCACATACTCCGCGACCCGATGGACCTCGAAGGGCAGGCGATGCCGCCGCGGACCCCGTTCAGGCCGCTCGTTCCCTCTCAGAAGCAGGCCTTGCCATCGTCGTCCGGGACATTGCATCCGTGGCAGCTGGCGCACGCGAGGCGGTGTTGATCGATGCAGAAGAAATGGCCGTTACCGTCGTCATTGCAGGTGCACTGAGAACACGTCGCCGCCCCGGCGCCACGTGGTGCGAGGCCCAGGAGCGCGCCTGCCATGGTCCCGGCCATCAGGAACAACGCCCGCCGCCGCGGCATGGGGAGCGCCAAGCTGCGCGTGAGTTCATTGAAGTGCTCGTCCATTCGCCTGTCTCCTGCCTCGTCTGCGCGGGCTCGGCAGCCCCGAGGGACGCCGCCCCACCTCTGCTGTGGGCGAGCCGGCGGCTCGCTGGGTGCACGTCACCGGCAGTAGTGGAACTGCTGATCGCACCTGTCTCGGACCATGACTGGAACGACGATAGGGAGCGCGGGTCACCTGCACCAAACCCTGGGGGGTCCAACTCCGGTGACCTCGTAGCCCTGAGCGGGCCACTCCGGTTCTGAGAAGCGGCGGCTCGCTTTGCGCGAGCGAGGTCCGCTCGCCGGAACCGACTCAGCCGGATGCACCACCGGTGACCAGCTCCGCGTCGTCGAGCCAGTTGCCGTGGAAGCCGAACGGCACCGCATGCGGGAGGCGCACCGTCGCAACCGACCCCGAGGCCAGATCGGCGCCATCGAAGACGCGAAGCTCCGTCCGCTCCGTGGCGGCGTCGAGCACGAGGCTCAGCAGCCACACGTCCGCCTCGGTGCGAGCCTGCGCCTTCGCGACGGGCACCAGTTCACCTGCGTACTCCTGCCCCGTCATGGGAGCCGTGGCCACCGCTCCGGTCTCGGCGTCGACGCACGCCGGTACTCCGATGAAGCCGCCGGATGTCCGGTTGGTGATGCCGTAGACGAGACGATGCGGGCGGCTCTCCGACGCTGGGCTCACCCGGGGGAACTCGAGGGTCGTCTCGCTGAGCCGCCGCCGCTGAAAGCCGCTCTGATCGCGGCGGAGGACGATCCTCTCGGGCCGGGTGAAGATCTCGCTGTCGAGCCGTCCGGTCATCACGTCGGCGAGGGTCCTCACGATGAGGGTCGGATCCGGATAGGCGATGACGTCCAGGACGACGTCGTCGCCCTCGTCCCAGGCATTGACCGTGTGAAAGAGGGAGAAGGGCTCTCCGCGATACCAGTGAATGCCGCCGCCGTCGAGGTCGATGACGGCGACATGGGTGCCGCGGTGCGGCTCCCAGCGCAGGGATTCGGCGTAGCTGCGCGCGCCGACGAGCAGGGCGACGGGGAGAGATGGCAGGAGGAGCGGCTGCACCACGAGCACGGCCCGGCGCTCGGTGAGCGCGAAGTCGTGGACCATGGCGTTGAAGGGCAGGCTCACCGCCAGCGCATGGGTCACAGGACCGGTCGCCGGACAGCGATAGAGGTCGACATGGGACCGCCGGCCGTATCGGACGCCGAAGTTCCACATGTCCCCGCCGGGGTGCCTCTTGGGATGCGCGGAGAAGGTGGCCGCCGGCCCGAGGACACCCAGGTCATCCTCTCCAGCGGTGGCGAGCGTCACCGGGTCGAGGCGGTGTGGGTGGCCCGCCTCCCACAGTGCCAGGAGCCGGCCGCCCATCCACACCACGTTGGTGTTGGCCGTGTTCTTCGCCGGCCGTCGCCGCACGTTGCGCAGCCGCGCCAGCGCCGTGCCGCCGCCCGGACGCGTCCCGAAGCCGGCGTACAGCCGGCGCCCCTCTCTATCCTCCTCCGCCTTCCCCGCGGTGGCCACGAAGCGGTTGCGGTAGCGGACGCGTCCGTCTCCGAGGTGGAGTGCATGGACCATTCCGTCACCGTCGAGCCAGTGCCGGTACCGCTCGCCGGCAACCTCGAAGCGTGCGGGGCCGATGCGGTGGAGAATGCCGCGCAGTTCGGCCGGGAGCCGGCCGGTCACCTCGAGCTCGAGCCCGTCCTCGACCTCGGCGTCGAGCGTTCGGAAACCGAGCTGCCAGCCCGTGTTGCTGTCGACCGCGAGTGGTGGTGGGGCCAGCCGCGCCATCCGCCTTTCTCCTCGTCCGGGTGATCGTGGGGGGGAAGCGTATCAATGTCCCTTAGGGACAGTCAAGCACGCCCCGCGCCCGCCGGCCGCGACGCAAAGTCGACTGCCTGCCAGGGTGTACCCTCCCTGTCAGCAGTCACCCCGCCGCCGGGCGTTGCCTCACGACCGACGTCTGCGGGCCCCCCGGGGCGACGTGCTCCCGACCGTCAGCGCTGCCCCGAGGAAGGAAGGCCATGGCCCGGAAGTCCCCTCTGCCAAAAGGGAAGGCCGAGGATCTGACGCTCAACCCCACCGCAGCTTCGCTGCTCGGTTTCCTGCACGTGGGACCGATGACGGGGTGGGAGCTCCTCGCGGCCGTGGACGGCAGCATCGGCTACTTCTGGAACGTGACCAAGAGCCACGTGTATCGGGAGCTGCAATCCCTGGAGGTCCGTGGGCTGGTCGTGGCCGGACCGGTGGGTCCCCGTCAGAGTCGCCCGCTCTCCATCACCCGGGCGGGGAAGGCGGCCTTCGCCTGGTGGATCTCTCAGGAGCCCGGTCAGGAGCTCATTCGTTTTCCGCTGCTGGTGACCATGTTCTTCGGAGCGCATATCGACCCCGGCCGGCTCGAGAGCTTTCTCGCCGTCCACCGACGCCGGCATGAGGAGCGTGTGGCCGAGTACGAGCAGATCGCCGGCATGCTCGAGGGGGCACCGTGCCCCGGTCCGGCCTCCGTGCCGGGAATGACCGACCAGAACCGGCGCTTCGCACTTGCGACCGTTCGCCTCGGGCTCGAGTACGAGCATGCCGTCCTGCGCTGGTTCGAGGCTCGCCCGTGGGATGACTCCGCCGCCGCCCCCGAGACCACCACCACCGCAGAGCGGAGCCCACGGGGCCGCCAGCCCGCCGCGTCACGTGCGACCACGGGGCGAGGACGAGCCGCCGGTTCCGGCCCTCGCTGACGTTCCCGAAGGGACGGGGCCGCACTCCGAGTTCGACCAGGTGCGGACGGTCCTGGGGCACCCGGACTTGGGTGGAAACCCCGAACGTCGGCGTCCACCACTCGCGCCCGCACCAGCATGGCGAGCGCCGGGGAACGCACTGTGCGCTCCGCCTGACGCCGCGCCGGGCCCTCTCGGTCGCGGCGCCCTTGAACTGACCCTTAGGGACTATCTAGCGTCTCCACTGCACGCCGCCGGCCGTCGCCGGCACGGATCCCACGGGAGGATCGGCCGATGGGGGTGATGGACCTCAAGCTGGGGGCTCTGGACCTCAAGGCGCATCCGACCGTGCTCGGGTTCCGGGAACGGCAGAACGGATCGTCGCCGGGGACGGCCGCACCTCCGCACCTCGACGCCGCGTGGTTGCGCGACCTCTGCCTGCGCCTCGGAGCCGACGACGTCGGCTTCGTCTCGATCGACAGGCCCGAGGTGGACGACGAGCGCACCGACATCGTGGCCATCCTTCCCTCCGTCAGGACCCTGATCAGCCTCGCCTTCGTGGTGAACAGGGAGTCGATGCGAGCGCCGGCGCGCTCACTCGCCAACAACGAGTACCACGCCTGCATGAACGAGATGCATCAGCTCGGGCGGACACTCGAGCGGCAGCTCAGGGAGGTGGGGGTGCGCGCGGTGTGCAGCGCGATCGCCTTCCCCATGGAGGTCGAACGGGTTCCGAACAAACCCTGGCTGATCTCGCACAAGCCGATCGCCGTCGCCGCGGGCCTCGGTCACGTGGGCATCCACCGCAGCGTGATCCATCCCCGGTTCGGCAGCCACGTCGTCTTCGAGACCGTGCTGATGGACGCGACCGTGGGCGAGGAGGGAAGCGAGCTCGACTTCAACCCGTGCCTGGAGTGCAAGCTGTGCGTCGCCGCCTGCCCGGTGGGCGCCATCCACACCGACGGGTCCTTCGATTTCTCCGCGTGCTACACCCACAACTACCGGGAGATGATGGGTGGCTTCGTCAACTGGGTGGAGCGCATCGCCGCGAGCAGGAGCGCGAAGGACTACCGCGCCCACGTGAGCCCGGGTGAGACGGCCTCGATGTGGCAGAGCCTTGCCCATCCCCCCGGATACAGGGCCGGGTACTGCGTCGCCGTCTGCCCGGCGGGGGACGACGTGATCGGCCCGTTCCTCACAGATCGAGCCGGGTACAAGCAGGAGGTCCTCAGGCCGCTCACCGCCAGGGAGGAGACGATCTACGTCACGGCCGGGTCGGACGCGGAGGCCCACGTGGGGCGCCGCTTCCCACACAAGCGCGCCCGCCGGGCGAGCAACAGCATGGCCATCTGGCTCGCCACCGGTCACATCGACGCCTTCCTCGACCTCGCCCAGCACTTCTTCCAGCAGGGGAAGGCGAAGGGTCTGGATCTCACCTACCACTTCACCTTCACCGGTGAGATGAGCGCCGAGGCCACGATGATCATCCGCGATCAGCGGCTGGAATCGAGACGCGGACATCACGGCGTCCCCGATCTCCACGTCACCGTCGACGGCGCACTGTGGATGAAGCTGGTCACCGAGGAGCGGAGCATGGTCTGGGCGATCCTGACCCGCAGGGTCCGGCTGAAGGGACCGCTGCGGGTGTTGCGGACGTTGAAGACGTGCATCCTGCTCGGCTGATGCGGCGGCGGACGCTCCGAGGCATGGCCGCGCTCGCCACCGCCGGCCCGCTCACCCTGGTCGTCCCCCGGACGGCGGGCGCACCCACGGACGGCGGGTTCATCAACGGCAGCGGCACGGCGCGCGGGACCACCCTGCGGCTGGCCCCCCACACCGGCGGGCTGGGGGCGGGCTCGTGAGCGGCGACCGCGGCCGCCTCCCCGGCGCCGAGGGCCGGCTGCTGCGCGGCTACGGCCCGGTGCTCGCCATGATCGCCGCCTTCGCGCTCATGGTGACGCTGGTGCCCACCGTGGCCCGCGAGCAGACCGTCGTCCACGACGGCACTGCCGCCGCGGGCAGCGTCAGCACCATCGCTCCGGGCACCGGCGCGGTCGTCCCGGGAGCACCGGGAAGCGCCCCGGTCACCACCGGCCCCGCCGGCGGCGGCACATCGACCACCCGCGGCATCGTCGCGGGGCACACCAGCGGCTGCACCGACCGCGTGCAGCAGGTGCCCGGCGACCCCTACTCGCCGCCCTGCGTGCTCTTCGGCGGCGACAACGGCGGCGCCACCACCCGCGGCGTCACCAGGGACAGCGTCACCGTGGCGCTGCGCCTCACCGCCGATCCCGACCTCTCCTCGACGATCGCGAAGCTCGCCGGCTCCGACGTCATCGACACCACCGACGACGCTGCCCGCACCGCGCAGGGTCTGGTCGACTACTTCAACTCCCGCTTCCAGCTCTACGGCCGCAAGCTCAAGCTGGTGCCCTACCAGGGACGCGGCGCCCTCACCAGGGAGCTGCTCGGCGCCGGGCAGGAGCAGGCCAACGCCGACGGCATCAGGGTGGCAAACGAGATCGGCGCCTTCGCCGACGCCACCGGGCTCACCGAGCCCTACGCCGACGCCCTCGCGCGCCAGCACGTGATGGCCTTCGGCGCGCCGTACATGTCACGCCAGTGGTTCGTCGACCGCCGCCCCTACGCCTGGAGCACCTTCACCGACTGCTCGCTGCTCGCTGAGAACGGTGCGGACTGGCTCGGCAAGCGCATCCTCGGCAAGCCCGCGGCATATGCGGGCGGCAGCCTGCAGGGCCGGCAGCGGAAGCTCGGCATCGTGGTCCCCGACAACCCGGAGTACCAGCAGTGTCTGCAGGACGGTCTGAAGATCGGGCACGCCGCGGGCTACGACGCCACCCCGATCTCGTACTCCCTCGACCTCACCAACCTCTCCAACCAGGCGGCGAGCATCGTCGCGAAGCTGAAGGCGGCCGAGATCACCTCGGTGGCGGTGTTCTCCGACCCCATCCTGCCCGTCTATCTCACGGCCAAGGCGCACGAGCAGGGCTACTACCCGGAGTGGCTGGTGCAGGGCACCGCCTTCACCGACACGGACGTGGCCGGCCAGCTCTACGACCAGACGGAGTGGCAGCACGCCTTCGGGATCAGCAGCCTCGGCCCACAGCTGCCCGAGCGCGCCGGTCTCGGGTACAACGCCTACCGGGCGGTGCGCGCCGACGAGCCGGCGCACAGCGTCGAGCTCATCTACTACCAGCTCTACATGATCGCGATGGGGATCCAGCTCGCGGGCCCCGCTCTGACGCCGGCGAGCTTCGAGCGGGGGATGTTCTCGTATGCCGGCGGCACCGGTGAGGCGGGGACGTGGGGCTTCGGCCCCGGGCACTACACGCCCACCAAGGACTACAAGGAGGTCTGGTGGGACGGCACCCGTGCCTCCCCGTACAACAACAGGCAGGGCACGTACTCGACCAACGGCACGCGGTTTCGATTGGGACGGGTGCCGGCGGGCGATCCTCCGTGTTCCGGTGAGCGGCCGCCGCGTCGCGGCCACTCACGCTGAGGAGGGCGGGCGAGCCGAGGCATTCGCCTGACGCCACCCGGCCGCCGACTGGTTCTCGCCTCGTGTGACGGGGCGGAGGCACTCCCGGTCGCCCTCGCCCCCGCAGTCCTCAATTGCCAAGGGCGTCATCGAGACGCCGAGAGGCTCCCTCCACGGCCGCCGGGCCCCAGAGGCCTCCGCGCGCGGCGGTCAGCCTCCGGGGCCCGGCATCGCGTAGCTCCCATGATGTTCAGAGATCGTCGGGGGGACACCGCATGGGCTCCGTGCGGAGCCCGGGATTTCCGCCGTATCTGCGAGCGGCGGCGGTCGAGATCGCGTGGCTGGTCATCATCACCGCTCCTCCATCTCGCAGGCTGTCCGATCAGCTGAGGCGTCTGCCTCAGGGAATGAGGTCATCGTACGACGTGACGCCCGGCCCGAACATCCACCTCAGAGGAGTACTTTCATCCCCCCGAGGGAAAGCAGGCATCTACCCCTGGGGAAGGTTGAGCGCCTTGGCCAGGGCACGATGGAGGACCATCTTCAACTCGAGGTTGAGAGTGGAATGGCGGTTTCGGAACTTGAATCTGAAGTAGGAGGCGTCCCCCGTCCGGACCTCGACGTTTCCGATGGCACTCGCCTCGAACAGCAGACGCAGCACCCGAGGCCACTCCACGGCGCCGTACCGCGGATCGGAACGCGCCAGTTGTAGGGCAGTCGCATACTCGAACTCGCGAGTGGCCAGGGACCCAAGCGCATCGAACACAATGTCAATCTCCTCTCGCGAGAGAGGCCCGTCCAGCTCGTCCTTCACCTCCGGAACGAAGTACTCGATACAGTATTGACGCAGTCCGCTGTGGACGTCATCGGACGTCAGCGCGCCCTCCTCCGGAGCGAATCGCTGGATGCGGTGCAGGAGCTGAAGAAAGTCACGCGGCGTGTGCCGTGTGTGCTCCAGGAGATAGGTGATCGTTCGGTGAGAGCGGGTACCAGCGCGAATTCTGGTGGGGAAGAACCGCGCGAAGACATCCTCCGCGGCAGGATCCGCGACGCTCGCCTTGACGTTGGCCAGACGCACCAGGGCGGTCCGAGTGGGATCGCGCGGATTCTCGTACCAGTCGAGGTCGAGCGCGCTGTCCTGACGCAGCTTGTTCTTGTTCGCTCCCGGCAGTCTGTCGAACAGATCCGTTCGGCACAGGACGAGTATCTTCACATGGGTGCCTGCCCGGTGCAGCTCACCGTTGAGGCGATCGGCTGCCAGCATCAGAGCGCTCACGATGTCCAGCTCGGCCGGGGTGCGCAGGTAGATCTCGTCCAGGCCGTCGACCGTGATGGTGTGGTAACTCTCCGTGCGCGTCTCCACGACTGCGGACAGGAGCTCCTCCACCACGACGCCGACGTTTCCCCGTCTCAGCTGTTTCACCTCTTCCAGACTCAGGTTCAGGATCCGCGGGAAGCTCGAGGTGACAGATTTCTTGCGAGAGGCCAGCACCGTAGACCGCAGCGTTTTTGCGGGCAGCAGTCCCATGTCCCGCAACGCCGTGATGGCCTCCGTCAGCTCCGGAAGCAGCATCGCCGACTCATCGCCCGCGAGCGACTGGAGGACGTGCAGGAGAAGAAGCCATTGCCACCCGACGACGTAGCCGCTCGGCCGGTCGCCAACGGCGTCCGCCAGGTCGGTGAATGCCTGAAAATGGAAATCCGATGACAGGTTCGTGGTCTTCACGAAGAGCAGAGCGTCGGATTCGGAACGCAGGCGCAAATGCTCGGCGATCGCCGACTTGCCCGAGCCCTTGTAACCAAGCACCAGGAAACTGCCACCAGGGAGGACGATGTCCTCCGTGGCCCACCTGTCGAGAAAGCCCTGGAGCAGCAGATCAGGCTGGCGGGCGGCCTCCGACTCTGCACTGGCGAAGCCGAAGGTCAGGTCCTTGAACCTCGCCCCGGATGGTCTTCCCCGCATTCGCTCGTCGGACATGGCCGGAAGTCTAGCGAGGTGTGGGAAGCCTGGCATGTCGCGCTGCTCATTGCCGCTCGACGCGATTGTCCGGGAAGCGCGACACCGTCCGCGCAGCCCAGGTTGACCACGGTCTCACTGGCGGCTGTGGGCAGCATCACGGTGCTCCAGAGCGTTTGGCCTCCGGGCGTCGCGATCCGCCTGGCCGTTGTGCGTCAGGCCTGCTCGATCGCGAGGGATGTGCACCACCAGCACCGGGACACCGCTGCGATGGAGGACCTGATGACTGACACTGCCGAGCAGGATCGACGCGGCGTCGCCGCGGCCTCTCGAGCCCACCACGATGAGGTCGTGCCCCGCGAACTCCGCCTGCCGGAGGATGGCATCCGCCGGCTCGCCGTCGACCAGCAGCGTGCGCACGTCCAGTCCGCCGTGCCGGACCAGGGCGGAGGCGTCGTGCAGGACCGTCTGCGCCTCCATCCTCGCCCCGCCGACGAGCTCGTCGACGGTCCCCGGCGAGATGCCGCCGGGCGCCATCGTGACCGGCCACGGGAGCCGGGAGCTGTAGACGCTCATGATGGTCAGCGTCGCCCCCTGGGCCTGGGCGATGTCGGCAGCCTCCCGGGCTGCCGCAAAGGCATGCTCGGACCGATCGGCCCCCACCAGGATGCTCGTGAACATGGTTCTCTCCGAACGCCCCGACGCCCGTCGGGCGTGCGTTCTGCCGGTTGCCGGGGGGACGGTCCCGCCGGCCCATCGAGGGACTTCTCCCAACTACATTCTACAAGATGTATCCTCACAGATGTAAACTGCGGCGATGAGGGTCGGTGAGCTGTACCGGCTGGGGCGTCGGCTCCAGGACCTGGCGGACAAGGCGATGGGCGACGGCCGCAGCTTCGATTTCTCCGTCGCGGAGGTGATCGTGATCAGCGACGTGCTCGATCATGGCGACTCCACCATCGGCGACCTGGCCTCCCGCACCGGGTTCGCCCAGAGTCGCGTCTCGACGGTGGTCGCCGCGCTGCGAGACCGGGGCTGGATCGAGACCGCGGTCGACGAGGCTGACCGTCGCTGCACGCGCGTCACCCTCCCGGAGGAGGTGCGCCGCCGGGCCACCGAGGCCAGAACGAAGAGCGCCACCCCGGTGCTCGCCGCAGCCCTGGCCGAGCTGAGCCCCGAACGCCGGGACGACGTCATCGCAGCGCTCGAGGAGCTGCACCGAGCGCTCCAGGGTCATCGCGTCAGCCCGAACAGCCGTCGTAGGCCCGGTGCCGAGGAAGGTGCCCCCAGGGGCGAACCAACCGAGCGGTGAGCTCGTCGTTTCAGGCTGCACGCGATGGCGCCATCCGACGAGGGACCGGTGCTCAGCGCGGATACATCCCGCCGTCGAGCAACACCACCTTCCCGGTCAGGTACGGGTTGCGCAGCATCGCCATCGCCAGGTCGGCGACCTCCTCGGGGCGCCCGAGCCGGCCCACCGGCACTCTCGCCGCGAGCTCCGCGGTCGTTCCGGGAAGCATCCCGGTGTTCTCGATCAGCGCCGGTGCGACGGCGTTGACGGTCACCCCCGCGGCGGCGACGCGGCCGGTGAGGA
>JAQBPH010000661.1:0-8157 GCA_028287625.1 Chloroflexota bacterium
TTCGAGGCCATCCCCTTCCGCATCACCACGGTGTTCGCGGTGGGCTACCGTCTCGACCAGCTGCCGCGGAGCTGAACCGCCCGCAGCGTGAGGGCGTTCTGCTCCCGTTCCTGCTCGCGCATCCGAATCGGGTGCACTCGCGCGAGAGCCTCATCCAGCAGGTCTGGGGAAGCAACTTCTACGGTGACCGCAAGACCGTCGACGTGCACGTGCGCTGGCTGCGCGAGAAATTCGAGCGCTTCGAGGCCATCCCCTTCCGCATCACCACGGTGTTCGCGGTGGGCTACCGTCTCGACCAGCTGCCGCGAGCCTGAGACACCCGCAGCGTGAGGGCGTTTCTGCACACGGCCGCACGATCTTAAAGCCCCCTTCCCCCCGTTGGGCGCGATCGGTGCCTAGCATGAACGGCGTGACCTCCACGCTCGCGGCCCGTCTCGACGAGCAGGCGGCGTTCACCGTGGAGGAGCGCGGGCTGCGCCTCGCCGCGTGCACGTGGTGCGGAAGCCGGCGGCGCGCGCTCGACGAGCTCGGCGGCGGGCGCATGCGCGACAGCTGCCTTCGCTGTGGCGCCGAGCACCGCCGCGTGCTCGAGACCGAGCGCGGCGTCGCGAGCGGCGACTGCACGCCGGAGTCGGTGGCGGCGACGCGCTGGGTGGCGCACGCCGGCCTCGCCGCCGCGCGTCCCGGTGGAGCGCCGACGCGTGAGACCATCCAGGAGGTGCTGCGCGCGGACGTCGACTGCGTCGAGCTCGACGTCTGCGTGACCAGCGACGGAGCCCTGGTGCTGCGCCACGACGCACGGCTCGCCACCGGGCGCCGGGTCTCCACGGTCCCGTTCGACGAGCTGCGCCGGCGCGGCCACGACGTGCTCACCCTCGATGACGCCACCGAGATGGTGGCGGGTCGGGTGCCCCTGCTCATCGACGTGAAGTGCCGCGAGGTGGCCACCCCCCTGGCCCGCTGGCTGCAGCAGCGGCGCGGTCTCGAGGTGCTCGGGGTGTGCAGCGACGACCGCGCGGTGCTGATCGAGCTGCGCCGGCGCGCGCCCGCGGTGCCGCGCTGGTGGAGCCTGCCGGCCATCCCCTCCACCTCCCCCGGGTGGGCCGGCGCGGTGGTCGAGGTGCTCGCCCAGCGGCGCGGCCTGCGCGGCCTGGTGCCGCCGCTCGCCGAGATCGGCAGGCTCGCCCGTGACCGTCCGCTCTGTCGCGAGGACCTGCTCCACCTCGCCGCCATCCCCACCCGCCGCTGGCTGCCGAGCCAGCTGCCGCGGCTGGCCGCCGATGTCGCGCCGGCCGGCATCGCCGTCGCCCACGGTGCGATCACCCCGGCGCTCTGCGCCGCGGCCGAGCGGCTCGGGCTGGTGATGGCCGCCTGGACGGTCAACCGGGTCGGGCTCGCCCGGCAGGTGCTGCGCTGCGGGGTGCAGATCATCATCAGCGACCGGGTGGTGCCGCTCCGCCTCGCCCTGGCGGCCGCCTCCCGGTCCTGAGGCGCGCCGGCCCCGAGGGTGGAAGGCCTCGTTCTTAACCGTTTCTTATTTTCTGCTTGGCCCCGCCATCGAAGGGGCGGTGACAGACTGGGGTGACAACGCACCGGCTTCGCTTCCTTGGGGGGAACCAAGCGTGCCCATTCGTGCACAGGCGGACGTGGCATGACCTCGCCGCGCCGCATCCCACCTGCGCTGGAGGCCGCCGCGGCGTCCCTCCGCGCTCGCTACGCGGGCCGGCATCCCGCTGACGTGGTGGAGAGGTGCCTGCTGGAGGCCTACCAGCGGCTGGCCTCCACCGCGAAGGTGCAGGACTTCGTGCCGATCTTCGCCGAGCGCTCGGCCCGCCAGCGGCTCGACGCCGGTGGGGAGATCGCGCTGGAGGGTCAGGCTCAGCCCGCGGTGCGGCGCCGCTCCGCGCCGACCCGCCGGAGGGCAGCCGCCGCCGGCTCCGAGTGAGCCGGCGGCGGCCCGCCGCCCGCCGCCGCTACCTGTCGGCCAGCGACTGAGCGCCGGTGGTCGAGAGCGGCAGGAAGCCGAGGGTGGTCACCGTTCCCGTCTGGACGGTGTCGGTCAGGATGTAGGCGATGTACGACTGGGCGAGGGCGGAGCCGGGGCCCTTGGTGTACATGTGCTCGTGGGAGAAGAACGGGTAGCTGCCCGCCTTGACGCTGTCGGCTCCCGGCTTCACGCCGTCGAGGCTCACCACCGTCACGGTGGGGTTCGCCGAGGCGAGGCCGACGTAGGAGACGCCTCCGTCGGCGCCGGTCACGCCCTGGACCACCAGCTGGGTCGAGTCCTGGGTCGAGGCCGGCGTCGTCGACTCGGGGGTGCCGCGCATGATCGTCTTGTCGAAGGAGAGGCGCGTGCCCGAGCCGGGCTTGCGCTCGATGAGGGTCACCGGAAGGTCGGCGCCGCCGACGTCCTTCCAGTTGGTGACCTTGCCGCTGAAGACGTCCTGCGCCTGCTTCAGGGTCAGGTTGGTCACCGTGGTCTTGGGGTTGACGATGATCGCGAAGACCACGATGGCGACCTGGTGGTCGGTGAGGGCGCTGGCGTTGATGCTCGGGGCGTCGGTCACCGGAACGTCGGAGTCGCCGATGTCCGAGGTGCCCGCCGCGACGTTGGCGAGGCCGGTGGACGAGCCGCCGCCGCTGACGGTGATGGTGGCGCCGGGGCACTTCGCCGCGTAGAGCTCGGCCGCCTTCTGGGCCAGCGGGAGCAGCGCGGTGGAGCCGCTGGCGGTGGCGGTGCCGGTCACGCAGGCTGCGGCGGCGGCCCTCGAGCTGCTGGTGCTGGTGGACGATGTCGACGCGGTGCCGCTCGAGCCGCCACCGCACGCCGCCAGCGCGAGGATGCCGAGAAGCATGGGCGCAGCCATGAGATGTCGTTGCAAGTCGAACCCCCCTTTTGTGGCAATCATCCGCTCGCATGGCGGATGAGGATGCAGGCGTATGCTGCCGGGGCGGTCGTCAAGGATGGGTTAGGCGCACATTAAGGAGTGGCTGAGCCGCCCCGCCGGACCCATTTCATCACCGGCCCTTGAACCGCCGGTGTCCCGGTCTTCGTCATCCGTGGCACATACTCGCGACAGTTCTCGCCTCGTCGCCCGGCAACCATCCGTCCGGCCCGGATCGCCGTCGCGGTCCGGGTCTCCGGATGGCTGTGGCCCGGTCAGCCGAGCTCCTCGATGATCCCGGTCTCGAGGTAGACGAGGTCCTCAGCGATGTTGGTCACCCGGTCGGCGATGCGCTCGAGATGGTGGGCGACGAAGACCAGGTGGGTGGCCCGGTAGGCGCTCTGCCCGTCGTCGGACATCAGCTGGACGAGCTCGTCGAAGAGCCGGTGGTAGACGCGGTCGATGCGGTCGTCGCGCGCCGCCACCAACCGGGCCCGCCCGACGTCCCGCGCCACCACTCCGGCGAGGATGTCGCGCACCTGCTCGCGGCAGAACTGGGCCATCTTGGGGAGGTCGATGTGGGTGCTCAGCTCGGGGAAGTCGGCGAGCGAGCGGGCGATCTTGGCGATGCTCACGCAGTGGTCGCCCATCCGCTCGAGCTCCGCGGACATGTGGAGCAGCCCCATGATCTCGCGCAGGTCTCGGGCCACCGGGGCCTGGGTGAGGATCATCGTGAAGCTCTGCTCGCGGACGTCGCGCTGCAGCTCGTTGATCCGTGCGTCCTCGGCGATCACCACCGCGCAGGCGTCGACGTCGCGCTCCATGAGGCCCATCATGGCCCCGGAGATGGCCCGGTCGACCAGCTCGCCCATCTCGTTGACCGCCGATCGGACCGTGCGCAGCTCCTCGTCGAAGACGCTGCGCTGCGGGTGGGAGACGATCTCGCTCATCCGAACCTCCCGGTGATGTAGTCCTCGGTGCGCCGGTCCCTCGGGTTGCTGAACAGCTCCACGGTCGGACCCATCTCCACCAGCTCCCCGACGCGTCCCTCGCCGACCAGCATGAAGGCGGTCCGGTCGCTGACCCGGGTCGCCTGCTGCAGGTTGTGGGTGACGATCACCATGGTGACCGATCCACGCAGCTCGTGGAGAAGTTCCTCGATGCGCAGGGTGGCGATCGGGTCGAGGGCCGAGCAGGGCTCGTCCATGAGGATGACGTCCGGCTCGACGGCGAGGGCGCGGGCGAGGCAGAGGCGCTGCTGCTGGCCGCCGCTGAGGCCCAGGCCGGAGCCGCCGAGCCGGTCCTTGACCTCGTCCCAGAGGGCGACGCGCTTCAGCGAGCTCTCCACGATGCCGTCGGCGACCGACCGGGGCACCCGTCCGGCGAGGCGCAGGCCGTAGGCGACGTTGTCGTAGATGGAGGCGGGGAAGGGGTTGGGCCGCTGGAAGAGCATGCCCATGCGGCGGCGCAGGTTGATGACGTCGACCCCGGGGGCGAGCAGGTCCTCGCCGTCGAGCAGGATCGCGCCCTCCATCCGGAACCCCGGGATCACGTCGTTGATGCGGTTGAGGCTGCGCAGCAGGGTGCTCTTGCCGCAGCCGCTGGGGCCGATGATGGCGGTGATGTCGCCCGGCGTGGCCCAGAAGTTGACGTCGCGGACCGCGTGGGTGGGGCCGTAGTAGAGATTGAGGTCGCGGGTCGCGATCTTGCGCTCCGGCTCCGCGGCCGGCGGCGCGCTGGGGCTCGCCGTCTCCGCGGGCTGCGGGTCCTCGACGGCGTCGGCGGCGGACATCCCCATCTCCTCTCAGCCTCCCTGCAAGCGGCGGACGGCCACGCGGCCGATCAGGCGGGCGGACACATTGAAGGTCAGCACCAGGAGGATGAGCAACGCGGCCACTCCGTCAGCGTACTGGCGGGCGTCGGTCACGGTGCCGGGCTCGGCCTGGGTGCGGAACTCGTAGAGGTCGACGGCGAGGGTGTCACCCGCCAGGAACGGGCTCAGGCTGTAGTTCCCCGCCGCCGTGATCGCTCCGGCCGAGCCGGTGAAGAGGATGGCCGCGGCCTCGCCGAAGGCACGCCCGGCCATGAGGATGACACCGGTGATCAGACCGGGCAGGGCTGCGGGCAGGAGCACCCGGGTGACCGTCTGCCAGCGGGTGGCGCCCAGCGCGAGACTGCCCTCGCGCAGGTTGTCGGGGAGGGCTCGGAGGGAGTCCTCGGTGATCCGGATGCCGTACGGCAGGTTGATCACCAGGAGGGCGAGGGCGGCGGCCAGCCGGCTGGGGTGCGAGTGGGTGGCCTCGACGAAGAGGGCGAATCCGAACAGGCCCACGATGATCGAGGGCAGCGTGGCCAGGGTCTCGGTGGCGCGCCGCACCGCGTTGGTGAGCGCGCCGGTGCCGGCGTACTCGGCGAAGAAGATCCCCGCGAGCAGGGCCACCGGGACGGTGAGCAGCATCGAGAGGACCAGGACGTAGAAGGTGTTGAAGAGCTGCGGACCCACCCCGCTGCCCGGCCCGCCGATGTTGGGCGCCTGGGTGTAGAAGCCGAGCCGGTGCAGCTCCTGCCAGCCGTTGACGATCAGGAAGACGATGATCCAGGCGAGCAGCGCCACCAGGATCACCCCGAGGGTGCGGATGATCAGCACCGCCGCCCGGTCGGTGACGCGGGCCCGGCGGTTCACATCAGGCTCCTGGTGCTGCCCCGGTTCACGAAGCGCACGACGGCGATGCAGGCGAAGGTGATGAGCAGCAGCACCAGCGCCAGCGCGTACCGGGCGGCGGTGCCGGCCGGGTTGATGGCCAGCTGGTTGACCCCGTCGGTGATGGTCACGGTCATGGTGGTGGTGGGGAAGAGGAGGGCCCGGAGCCCGTACTCCTTGAAGGGGGGCAGGGCGTTGACGTCGCCGATCACCAGGGCGACCGCGAGCGCCTCGCCCATCGCCCGGGCCAGGCCAAGGACCACGCCGCTGATGATGGTGGCGCGGGCGGCGGGCAGCTGTACCCTCCAGATGGTCTGCCAGCGGGTGGCGCCGAGGGCGAGCGACGCCTCCTTGAGGGCGCGCGGCACCGAGCGCAGGCCGTCGGCGCTGAGGGTGGCGATGGTGGGGACCACCATGATGGCGAGCACCACCCCGGCCGCCAGCACCCCCGAGCCCTGCCGCCCGGGCGGTGCCACCCGCTCGAGGATGGGCAGGAGGGCGATGAAGCCGAGGTAGCCGTAGACCACCGAGGGGATGCCCACGAAGAGCTCGACCGCGGGGCGCAGCACCCGGCCGCCGACCACCGGGTTGACCTCCTCGAGGATGATCGCGGCGGAGAGCGCCAGCGGCACGGCGATGAGCAGCGCCAGCGACACCACCATCAGCGAGCCCGCGATCGGCAGCAGGGCGCCGAACGAGGAGACGCCGCCGAAGCCGCCGCCGGTGCCGTCGGGCTGCCAGTCGGCGCTGCCGAAGAACTGGCGCAGCCCAGGGGTCTGGAGCACCGGCGACGCCTTGCCGGCGAGGAAGGCCACCACCAGGACGATGACCAGGACGCTGACCGCGGCGGCGCCGAGCACCACCCAGCGCATCACCGCGTCGACTCGGGCGGCGCGGAGGCTGACGCGGCGAACCCCCGTCGCGGGCCCCGCCGGCGGCGCCGGACCCACCCGAGGAGGCCGGGCGAGCACGTCCTGACTCATCCTCGGGCTCCACCTCTGCGCAGACGCACCCGGCTCCCCCTGTCCTCTGCTCGGCGGCCGCCGAGCGCGGCTGACCCGGTCCGGACGCCTCTCCCCATGCTGAGCCCAGCCCAGGGATGGGCGGGTTACCTGATCATTAAGGATGAGTTAAGTCGACAGCGGGTGAGAGCCGGGCCCGGTCCCGCTGCCGGGGCGCCGCGGGCCGGCGCAATCGCGGCCGCCGTGCGTTTGCAGTGTCCCAATCGCCAGGAAAGCAACGATGGCGACGAATCGACATGCGCTCGCAGGTCGTTAAGCGCGGCTGGACCCCGACCTTAACAAGTGCGGCAGCGTTGCAAGAATTGTCCCAATGCCCCGTCTGAACCGCCTGTAAGAGCGGGAGACCCTGACAGTCAGCTGCGCGACCATTCGCGCCAGGCCCGCCATGCTCGCAAGGGAAGGGATGATGAGACACTGGGGACTGAAATCGTGGCGCTGGGCCGCCCTGCCGCTGGCGGTGGTCAGCCTGGTGAGCGCGGTCGGAATCGGGTGGGGGACCTCGCACGCCAGCGGCAGCACCGGGGTCGGCGACCCCGAGGTCGGCGCGCAGGGCGTGACCTACGTGCTCGCGCCCACCGGCGACGACAACTTCCAGCCGGGCAACGCCTGCGCTGCCACCAGCCTCGGCCAGAACCGCTGCACCGCGGCCATCTTCGACACCGCGAAGCAGCCCGCCGACATCACCTACTCCAGCGACGTCTGCCCGGCGCAGACCAACACCCAGCTGGGTCTCCAGGGCATTGCACTCAAGGACCCCGGCAACCTCAGCCCCTGTACCGCCGCGGCCTTCCTGCCGTCCGCCGGGGGCGAGCTGGCGGTCAAGGACTTCCCGGGTGCCAGCTGCTTCCCGGGCCCGTGCAGGCTGTTCATGGTCATCCACCAGCGCGACGGTGACTTCAACGCCCCCGGTCTGTGCTCGGCGGCCTTCTACCTGACCTCGCCCTGCACCGTGGCGGTGGTCGGCACCGAGGGCCACACCGGTGGCGACACCATCGGCTTCAGCAGCAGCAGCTGCCCCGAGAACTCGAACCTCAGCCTGCCGCCGATCGGCGACATCAACGGATCGTGCACCAACCTGCCGTTCAAGCCGGCCGACATGGTCATGCAGCTCCCGCGCAACGCCACTCCGGCGCCGCCGTCGAACCCCATCCACAGCCCCGAGGTCGTCAACCAGGCGCTGACCCTCGTGATCACCCCCAACGGTCAGTGGACGTTCGATCCCCCGAACGCCTGCAGCATCGTCGGGCTCAAGCCGGTGAACCGCTGCACCGCGGCGATCCTCAACGTCCCCGAGGGCGGTGGTGACATCAGCTACTCGAACACCAGGTGCACCCTGGACCTCTCCGGTCCCCAGGATGCCTGCGTCGCCGCCCCCTTCACCGTGTCGAAGGCCAAGACCGCCATCCACAACTACCCCGCCGGCACGCTGTGCCTCGCGCCCCTGCCCGAGACGCAGCCCAACAGCACCGAGGTCGGCTGCCGCATCTACGTGATGCTCACCCGCCAGGACGGCGACCTCAATCCCGGCGGCCTCTGCAGCAGCTTCACC
>JAQBPH010000026.1:0-5177 GCA_028287625.1 Chloroflexota bacterium
CGCCGACGCGGAGGCTGAGATGGCCAGCACCGCGCCCGACTGCATCGAGGACGCCGACCTTCGCTGCGTCGGCGTGGAGGGGCATCGCACCGCGTGTGGCCCATCGGCCACAGGAGGCCGAGGCCGCCCTCCCCCAGGC
Organism: Chloroflexota bacterium; assembly: GCA_028287625.1. GTDB lineage: Bacteria > Chloroflexota > Dormibacteria > Aeolococcales > Aeolococcaceae > CF-96. The sequence continues at coordinate 140 of JAQBPH010000026.1, forward strand.
GATCGCCACTCGGCCCAGCCCCGCCACCAGCCTGGTCGTCCTCGCCAAGGTGAAGGTCGACACCGATGAGGTGGACGCCGCAGTCGCGGCCCTGGAGGACGCCTTCCTCGTCGCCCGCGCCGTCGGCGACGCTCGGGCCGCGGCCGAAGCCCGCGCCGTCCCCAGGGACCTCCCCGGCTGCGCGGCGGTGCGGTCCCTACGGGAGCAGCTCCGCTCGTAGCCCCGGAAGCCCGCCGGCTACTTCCCCGGCGGGCGGTCGAGGGCCTTCAGCCGGACCATCGCGTAGCGGGCGAACTCCTCGTCCTCGGAGCCGACGGCGAACTGGAACGCCTTGCGTGCGCCGTCGGTGTCGCCCTGCTGCTGGAGCAGCTGGGCGAGCTCCATCGCCGCCACCGGCGCACCCACCGGGTCGCCGGAGTCGATGGTGATCTGGAACGCGGCGCGGGCGCCGTCGAGGTCGCCCCGGTCGCGGAGCAGGCCGCCGAGGTTGAAGGCGGCGCGGGGGGCGTGGTCGGCGTCGCCGGAGTCGATCGCGACCTGGTAGGCGGCGAGGGCGCCGTCGGGGTCGTCGAGCTCCTGGAGGAGCACCCCGAGGTTGAAGGCGGCCGCCGCCGAGTGGCTGGGATGGCCGCAGGCGACCGCCTTGCGGTAGGCGTCCTCGGCGCCGACCGCGTCGCCGTCCGCCTCGCTCAGCTGTCCCAGCGAGAACAGGGCCATCACGACCATCTCCGGGTCCTCGCTCCGGGCGGCGGCGACGAACGCCTCGCGCGCGCCCTCCAGGTCACCCTGCTCCTCGAGCAGCATGCCCTCGTCGAGCCGGTCCATGGCCTCCTGATCAGGGTGTCCGGCATCCATCTATCAACGTCCCCGCCACTGCTGTCCGATCTCGCCCGGTCGGGCGCCTATTGTGACGCCCCGGCGATGGCGCGGCCAGAAGCGGGCCATGGGTGGGTGGTGCTGCCGGTCTGCCCGGGTGAGGGCCGGGTACGCTAGGCGCCTCATGGTTGAAGGAGACCCACCGTCCATGGATCTGCGTGACCAGGCGCGGGCCGCCGGCGAGCCCGCCGTCGAGACGCTGCCGGTCGTGCCGCTGCGCGACAATGTCGTCTTCCCCCAGCAGCTGGCGCCGCTCGGCGCCGGCCGGCCGCGGTCGGTGGGCGCCCTGGAGGCCGCCGTCGGCGCCGACGGCCGGGTGGTGCTGGCGGTGCAGCGCAGCGCCGAGGTCGACGACGTCAGCCTCGCCGACCTGCATCCGATCGCGGTGATCGCCCACGTGGGCGCCTTCCGCCGCATGCCCACCGGCGCCCAGGCGCTGGTCGAGGGGCAGCGGCGGGTGCGCATCGAGTCGCTGGAGACCGACGGCGAGCGCTGGACCGGCACGGTGGTCAGCGTCGAGGACACCGTCACGGAGGGCAACGAGATCGACGCCCTCGCCGGGTCGGTGAAGTCACTGTTCGGCGAGTACGTGATCGCCGGGGCCGCGGTGGCTCCGGAGGTGGCGGTGGCGGTGTCGCGCGCCACCGAGCCGGCGCGCATCGCCGACGTCTGCAGCGCCGCGCCCGACCTGGCCCCCGTCGACAAGGTGGCGCTGCTCCAGGAGACCGACGTGGCGGCGCGGCTGCGCCTGCTCGTCCCCCTGCTCGCCAAGCAGGTCGAGGTCGCCCAGCTGCGCAGCAAGATCAACGAGGACGTGCAGAAGACCATCAACAAGGGTCAGCGCGAGCACATCCTCCGGGAGCAGCTGCGTGCCATCAGGCGCGAGCTCGCCGAGCTCGAGGGCACCGTCGACGACGAGGACGATCTGGCCACCCGTGTCGCGAACGCGGGGATGCCCGACGCGGTGCGCGCCCGCACCCTCAAGGAGGTGTCGCGCCTCGAGCAGATCCCCCAGGCGTCGCCCGAGCTGGGCATGGTGCGCACCTACGTCGACTGGCTGCTCGACCTCCCCTGGGCCGATCCCGCTCCCGAGGAGATCGACATCGAGCGCGCCAAGCAGATCCTCGACGAGGACCACTATGGCCTGCCCAAGGTGAAGGACCGCCTGCTGGAGTGGCTGGCGGTGCGCCAGCGCACCCTGGGCCGGCTGCGCCAGCGCGAGGCCGAGCGCGCCGCCGAGCCGGTGGATGACGCGCCCCCTCCGCCGCCGGCGTCGGACGCGCCCAGCACCCCCACCCCCGCGGTCGAGGAGCCGCGCCCGCGGCGCGCTCTGCAGACCCCGATCCTCTGCCTGGTCGGGCCTCCGGGCGTGGGCAAGACCTCGCTGGGACGCAGCATCGCGCGCGCCATGAACCGGCGCTTCGTGCGCATGTCGCTGGGCGGCATCCGCGATGAGGCGGAGATCCGCGGCCACCGCCGCACCTACATCGGCGCGCTGCCCGGCCGGATCATCCAGTCGATGAAGCAGGCGGGCACCCGCAACCCGGTGATCATGCTCGACGAGATCGACAAGGTCGGCGCCGACTTCCGTGGCGACCCCTCGGCGGCGCTGCTCGAGGTGCTCGACCCGGAGCAGAACCGCGAGTTCTCCGACCACTACCTGGAGGTCCCCTACGACCTCTCCCAGGTGCTCTTCATCACCACCGCGAACGTCGCCGAGACCATCGGCCCGGCGCTCCGCGACCGCATGGAGCTGATCCGCATCACCGGCTACACCGAGGCGGAGAAGCTGGGGATCGCCGAGCGCCACCTGGTGCCGCGTCAGATGGACCAGCACGGTCTCGACAGCACCGAGATGGAGATCACCGGCGACGCCCTGCTGGGGATGATCCGCGGCTACACCCACGAGGCCGGGGTGCGCCAGCTCGAGCGCACCATCGCCCAGGTGTGCCGCAAGGTGCCGCGCAAGCTGGTGGAGTCGGGGAGCACCGACGCCGTGGTGGTCCAGCCCGGCGACCTCGAGGAGTACCTGGGGCCGCAGCGCTTCGACTTCGGCGAGGCCGAGGAGGAGGACCAGGTCGGCGCCGTCACCGGGGTGGTGGTCAGCGAGGTCGGCGGCGACATCGTCACCGTCGAGGCGCTCGCCATCGAGGGCAAGAACGAGCTGCTGCTCACCGGCCAGCTCGGCAACGTCATGGAGGAGTCGGCGCGAGCCGCGCTGAGCTGGTCGCGGGTCAACGCCCACCGCTACGGCGCCCGCAAGGGCTTCTTCGACAACCACGGCCTGCACATCCACGTTCCCGCGGGGGGCATCCCCAAGGACGGGCCCTCGGCCGGGGTCACCATGGTCACCGCCATGGTGAGCGCCGCCAGCGGACGGAAGGTCGACCGCCGCGTGGCCATGACCGGCGAGGTGACCCTGCGCGGCCGGGTGCTCCCGATCGGCGGGGTGAAGGACAAGCTGCTCGCCGCCCACCGCGCCGGCATCGCCGTCTTCCTGCTGCCCCGCCGCAACGAGCGCGACCTGCGCGAGGTCGACAGGGAGATCCTCGACCACATCGAGGTGGTGCCCGTCGACAACGTCGACCAGGTCCTCGCCCGGGCGCTGCTTCCCGGCGGTGAGCGCCGTCACGGTGGCGACCGGCGGGCCGGCTTCGTGATCACCGCCGACGGCGCGCCGGTGGCCCCGGGGGCCGGTGCCGAGCCGAAGCCGGTGGCCCCACCGGTGCCCACCGCGAGCAGGGACTGAGCCGGCCGTCGTCGCCGGCATCGATGGCCCGGGTGAAGGGCGGGCACGAGTAGCGGCGGTCGCAGGGCGGATTGCAGGGGTGGCCGTCGCTGTCCGGCAGGCACTGCGGAACATCTCGCGGCCGCGCTCCGCGAATGTCGACGTCAGCTCCATGCGCACCGCGTCAGCCGCCGCATGGATCGCCGCCAGGGACTCCGTGCCGATGTCCCGACCGAGAGCCATCGCGAGATGACACAGGGCCACACTGTGACGGGGTCCCCCCATCGCCACGGCTTGACGCCCGAAGTACAGTTGACAGACGGTTCCCATCACCCCAAAATGCAGGCTCGAAATGTCGTGGATCGTAGGTCCTTTCTCCTGTCATCCTTCACTCTGCTCGCGGGCGTCGGCAGCGGTACCCCTGCCCGCGTGAGAGCCGCTGGTCAGAACGCTGCCGAACGGCTGCAACGTGACGTTTGTGGGCTGGACAGTGTCTCCCCGGTCGATCCTGCGAGGGCGGCGCGGCGGGCATCCATGCTCTTGATGGACGCAGAAACCCTGCTACCTCTGGTCCCAACCCTGTCTGTCCCTCTCCACCGTTCGGCTGCCAGCGCGGCACTCACAGCGGCCAAGTGCCAGAGATGGATGGGGGGACCGTTCGGGGGTCATCTGGGCGCGGCAGAATCCCACGCTACGGCTGCCCATGATGGTCCGTTGTTGGGTGAAGCTCTGCTCATCCGTGCTCGTCATTGTGGAGAGGAAGCGCACTCCCTCGACATGCCAAGTTCGCTGTGCTCCCGCTACCTGACCCGTGCGATAGAAGTAGCTGGGGGCGGGCGGGAGGCTGCTGGACTACGGGCAACCTGTCGTTTTCAACTTGCATGGGAGTACGCGACTGAGGGCTCCGAGACCACCGCTATGAAACACCTTGCTATGGCTTCTGCTGAGTGGGGTGTGACGGGCTCGCAAGCATCTCGACTGAGAGGCGATGTCCTCCGGTTACTCCCTGGCCAGGCTGCTGATGCTGAAAGTGAACTGTGCTCCGGGTTGGGGTCGCACTGCCCACCAGTCCGATCGGCTGGCATCCTGATCGCTCTGGCCCGTCTGCATCTGGCGGATGGTGACGTTGACGAGGCTGCTGGCGATCTGGAGGAGGCTTGGCTGGCGAACCGCTCTGCCGGGGTTCGGCAGCGGTGGGTGATGGATGTGCGTCGATTGATGCCGGATACGCTGGCCGTGCGGGAGTTGGATGCTGTCATGTATGACGGGCAGGCGTAAGGGCAGGGCCTCGGCCACGACCTGAGGTCGAGGAAGCATGTGTCCGCTCCCAGCGCAGATGGCCGACCATTGGTGGCAGCGGCCGGGCCGGCGCCCTGGCCGGGAGCTGTATCACTGGCACATGCTCTTCCATGACCAGCCGAGGGTCCTCGAGCT
>JAQBPH010000031.1:0-5447 GCA_028287625.1 Chloroflexota bacterium
CCACATTGAGGAACGCGCAGCGTTCCTCTTGGGAGACCGCACGATCCGCGGAGAGGGCGGCGCAGCGAGGCGACCACGGGTCACGCGTGATGCCCATGCGGGGCGTCAAGCCCCACCCGTGAAGCCGCTCGGCGGGTCCGTTGTGAGCAACGCGCAGCGTTGCTCGTGGTGCCTCGGCCCGTCGACCCTTCACGAAGAGCGCGCGAAGGGCGCGTCGCCGGCGAGTGCCGGCGTGGAGGGGGGCGCCGCCGGCATCGGGCGCGCCAGCGCACGATGTCTTGCGGCAGACGGGGGGAGGCGGAGCCTCCCCCCGGTAAAAACCCGTGGAGAAGCTGCCGCGATCCTCAACCGGCGGCAGAGCGGCCCCCCGCGAATCTCAACCGGCGGCAGAACAGCCGGCCATCTCCACCGGCGGCAGAGCTGGTGCTCCGGGTGAATATGCTTCGTAACGCTCGGCTCATGTTTGCGCCGAGCGGGCTCAGGCGTACTCGTCGAGGCTGGGGTCGACGCCGAATCCGCTCTCGTCGCCGAAGCGCTGCAGGCGGTGCCAGCCGGCGGCGCCGATCATCGCGGCGTTGTCGCCGCAGAGCGACAGCGGCGGCACCACGATGCGGAGGCCGCCGAGCCGCCGTCGCACCGCGCCGTTGAGCGCCGCGTTGGCGGCCACCCCGCCGACCACCGCCACCCGCTCGGCGCCGGTGCGCTCGACCGCCGCCTCCAGCCCGTCGACCAGCTGGTCGACCGCGGCCGCCTGGAAGGAGGCGGCGAGCGCCGCCACCACCGCCGGGTCGGCGGGGGTGCCCCGGGCGGTGAGCCCGCCCTCGCCGAGGTCGCGCACCGCGTAGCGCACCGCGGTCTTCAGCCCGCTGTACGAGAAGGCGCCCTCCAGCCGGGTGCGGGGCAGGGGGAAGCGGGCGGCGTCGCCGTCGCGGGCGGCGCGCTCCACCGCGGGCCCTCCGGGGTAGGGGAGGCCGAGCAGCCGCGCCACCTTGTCGAAGGCCTCGCCGACGGCGTCGTCCCTGGTGCCGGCGAGTCGCACCGCCTCGCCGTGGTCGCGGAGCAGCACGCACTCCGTGTGCCCGCCGCTGGCCACCAGCGCGAGGTAGGGAGGCTCGAAGCCGGGCTCTGCCAGCCAGGCGCTGTAGACGTGGCCGGCGAGGTGGGAGACCCCGGCAACCGGCAGCCCCCGCGCCAGCGCCGCCGCCTGGGCCCAGGCGGCACCCACCACCAGGCAGCCGACCAGTCCCGGCCCGCGGGTGACGCTGACCGCGTCGACGTCGTCCCATCCCCCCGGCAGCGCGGCGAGGGCCGCCTCCACGGTGGGGCCGATCGCCTCGAGGTGGGCGCGCGCGGCGAGCTCCGGCACCACGCCGCCGTGGGGGGCGTGGAGCTCGATCTGCGAGGCGACCACCGAGGACACGATCTCACGGCCGTCACGGAGGACGGCGGCCGCGGTCTCGTCGCAGCTGGTCTCGACGGCGAGGAGGTTCAGGGCTAGCCCTGGGGATAGTCGGGCAGGGCGATGCCGCTCAGCCCGGAGACGTCGACGCTCCCCAGCATCTGCACGAAGTTCCGCTTGAACGCGGGGGAGTGAATGCTGTCGCTCCACATGATGATGGCGTCCTCGCCGTTGTCGGTGTAGTAGCCGCGACGGCGGCCGATGACCTTGAAGCCGAAGGCCTCGTAGAGGCGGATGGCATGGTCGTTGCTGTTGCGCACCTCGAGGGTGATCCAGCGCGCCCCCAGCACGTAGGCGCGCTGCACCAGCGCGGCGAAGAGCGCCCGCCCGAGCCCGCGGTGCTGGTCGCGGGCGCGCACCCCGATGGTGGTGATGTGGGCCTCGTCACCGACCTTCCAGAGGCCGCCGTAGCCGACGATGTCGCCCTCTCTGCGGAGCACGATGTAGGAGGCCTGGCGGTTCTGCGAGAGCTCGCGGTGATAGGCGTTCTTCGGCCACGGTGTCAGGAAGATCTCGCGCTCGATCGACTGCACCTGCGCGATGTCCTCCTCGCGCATGCGCTCGATGACCAGACCGGGAATGACCTGCATCTGCTCGCTGATCTGCGGCGGACCCTGGAGCCACTATACCTGCCGTGCCTCCGCCCGACCCCACGGCTCCACATACTCGGCGCGCAGTCCGGCGGAGGGCAGGGGCGGGGTGGCGAGCGCCCGTGCGGCGGCGGCGGCGAGGGCCCGAAGCGGGTCGCCGGGCACCGCGCCGAGCGGCGGCGGATCGTCGAGGGTGACGCCGACCGTCCCCTCCGGAAGCCGGACCTCCGCGATCGCGCCACGCCACGCCGCCTCCAGCGGCACCCAGCCGGCACCCTCGCGGCGGTGCCGGGCGAGGTGCACCCCGCCGCGCCCGGCGGCGGCCACGGCGACCACCTCGTCGGTCCCGGGGGGAGCGGCGAAGGCCACCACCTGGAGGGCACCGACCCCGTGGAGGGGCAGCGCCAGGGCCTGGGCGATGCCGAGCGCGGCCGCCATGCCGGCGCGCAGCCCGGTGTACGACCCCGGGCCGGTGACCGCCACCACCGCGTCGGGGGCCGGCCGGAGCAGCTCGCGGAGCAGCGCCGGCAGCGCGGTGTCCAGGGCCGCGCCCTCGGCCACCCGGCCGTCGAGGAGGGCGCCGCCGGCATCGGCGACCGCGACCACCAGCCGGCCGCGCGCCGAGCTGTCCACCGCCAGCACCCTCACCGTGGCCGGCTGGTGGTCGCGGCGAAGGCCCCGAGCAGCCGCGCCGGGGCGGCGGGGTCGATGGCGATCTCACGCCGCTGCGTCCCCCGCTCCTCCAGGGTGAGGTGGACCGGGTCGAGCCGGGAGAGGTCGGCGAGCTCGGCCCACTCGACGGCGACGGCGCCCTCGTCGAGCAGCCACTCGAGGTCGAGACCGCGGAGGTCGGCGCCGTCCCCGAGGCGGTAGAGGTCGATGTGGTGGAGGGTGACCCGGCCGCCGCGGTAGACGTGGTGGAGCACGAAGGTGGGGCTCCGCACCGCCTCGGGGGGCACCCCCAGCCCGCCGGCGAGACCGCGGACCAGCCGGGTCTTGCCGGCGCCGAGCTCGCCGTGGAGGGCGATCAGGTCACCCGGCCGGAGCGCCACGGCGAGGGCGGCGCCGACCGCCTCGGTCCCGGCGTCGCCGTCGGTGATCCGCCGTGGCCAGTCGGGGGCGGGACGGGGCGGCTGACTCATGTGAAGTGGCGGGACTGTACCGGGGGCGGCGTCCGCGGCGCGCCCCGCTCGACCAGGGCGACGCCGGCACCCTCGCGGAGCCGGCCCACCTCGGTGAGCGGCGCCAGCCCGGTGGGCCATGCCGCGATCACCCGGGCGAGGACGGCGGGCGGGACGGCGACCAGCAGCTCGAAGTCCTCACCGCCGCCCAGGGCGAGCTCGCGCCAGTCCTCCGGGAACGCCTCGCGGAGGCCGGGGGCGAGCGGCAGCGCCTCGGCGACGATCTCCGCCCCGCAGCGGCTGGCGGCGGCGGTGCGCCCGGCGTCGACCAGCATCCCGTCGCTGAGGTCGCCGGCGCAGCGCACCCCGAGCGCCGCCAGCCGCCGTCCCTCGGCGAGCCGCGCACGGGGGCGGAGCTGGGCGTCGAGCCAGCCCCGCACCTGCTCCGCCGAGGCCCCGGCCGGCGCCCCCTCGCGGAGCACCCGCAGCCCCGCGGCGGCGCCGCCGAGGCTGCCGGTCACGGCGAGCCGGTCACCGGCGCGGCCGGCGTCGCGGCGCAGGACGCTGCCGGGCTCCACCCATCCGCCGACGCAGACGTCGACCACCAGCGGCCCGCGGATGCCGCTCAGGTCGCCGCCGACCAGGCTGCAGCCCGCGTCCGCCCCGGCCTCGCGCAGCCCGAGGGTGAGGGCCAGCACGTCGTCGAGGACGGTGGCGGAGGGGGCGCAGATGGTGACGGTGCACCACCCCGGCACCGCCCCCATGGCGGCGAGGTCGCTGAGCGCCACCTCGAGGCAGCGGCGGCCCAGCTGGTGGGGGCCGGTCCAGTCGCGGCGGAAGTCCTCTTCCTCGACCAGCGCGTCCTGGCTCACCACCACCGCCATGCCGGCCGGCGGCTGCCAGACCGCGGCGTCGTCCCCCGCGCCGACCAGCACCCCCTCGCCGGGCACGGCGTCGCCGGTGAGGCGCGCGAGCACCCCCTCCTCGCCCACCTCGGCGAGGGTCGTCCCCGGCTCGTCGAAGCGGCGCTCGCGCAGCCGGGCGGTCAGGAGCCGACCGTCCCCGGGCGCGGGCTCGAGGCGACCGCCTCCAGGCTGATCGAGGCGCGGCCGGCGAGGTGGGCGCGGCGGCCGGCGACGACCGCCTCGGCGAAGGCGCGGGCCATCTCCGGCGGGTTCTGCGCGCGGGCGATGGCGGTGTTCACCAGCACCGCGGCGGCGCCCCACTCCAGGCAGCGCGCCGCCTCGCTGGGCACGCCCAGCCCGGCGTCGACCACCACCGGGACGGAGACGCGCTCGATGATCAGCCGGAGGTTGAGCGGGTTCTGGATGCCCAGGGTGGTGCCGATGGGAGCCGCGCCGGGCATCACCGCGGCCGCTCCGGCCTCCTCGAGCCGGAGCGCCAGGACCACGTCGTCGCTGCAGTAGGGCAGGACGGTGAAGCCGTCCTCGACGAGCAGGCGGGTGGCCTCGAGGGTGGCGGCGGGGTCGGGGAGCAGGGTGCGCTCGTCGCCGATCACCTCCACCTTGATGAGGTCGCTGAGGCTCGCCGCCCGGGCGAGGTGGGCGAGGCGCACCGCCTGCGCGACGGTGGTCGCCCCGGCGGTGTTGGGAAGCAGGGTGTAGCCGCTGAGGTCGAGGTCCTCGAGCTCGTTGCGGCCGCCGCCGTCGAGGGCGAGCCGGCGGATGGCGAGGGTGATCATCTGCGGCCGAGCAGCCTCCAGGCACGCGCGGAGCACCGCGTCGGAGGGGAAGCGCCCGGTGCCGTGGATGAGACGGTTCTCGAGCACGGCGCCGCCGATCTCCAGGCGGTCGACGGCGGGGATGGTCACGGCCATGGCGACACCTCTCTGTGATGGACGGCGGCCGGCCTAGCCGCCGCCGACGAGCTGGACGATCTCGACCTCGTCACCCGCGCCGAGCACCGCGGTCTCGTAGTCGCCGGCGCGCAGCACCCGGCGGTTGTGCTCGACCACCACCCGGCGCGGCTCGATCCCCAGCCGCTCGAGGAGCGCGGCGAGGGTGCTGCCCGGGTCGACCTCGGCGGGGTCGCCGTTGAGGGTGATGGGGACGGTCACGCGGCCACCGCGGCGCACACCGAGGCGTGCAGCCGGCGGGCGGCGGCGGTGGGGTCCGCGGCTGCGGTCACCGCGCGCACCACCGCCACCGAGCGCGCCCCGGCGCCCAACACCGCCGCGACGGTGACCGAGTCGACCCCGCCGATCGCCACCCAGGGGATGCGCAGCCCGGCGGCGGCGACCGCTCCCACCAGCTCGAG
>JAQBPH010000032.1:0-3406 GCA_028287625.1 Chloroflexota bacterium
CCCTGCGTGATGGTGGCCTCCTCGTAGTCGAGCACCGCCCACGACCTGTCGGCACGGTCCACGTACACGTCCGTGGTCGGGTCGACGTCGATCTCTGCGATGTCTCCCCACGCGGCCAGGCGCGCGAGCATCCAGAACGCCGACGGCAGAGGCTCCGCGATCACGGGATCGTCGCGGTCGTCGGCGGGACGTGTGCTGCCGCCCCTGCCGGTCAGCGCGACCAGCTCGGTATCGGACTGCGCCGGCGGCCAGTGGCCCCGCATGTACATGAAGCCGAAAGGCGTCGGGTGGAATCGACCCTGCGCCGATCCATCGGCGGCGACGGTGAGCCGTGCCATGCCATGGGGAGCATGGCCAGGACGAGGCCACCCGGGCGGGGTCTGTGTGATCCACGCGGTCGGAACCTGGCGCACGCGGCAGGTAGCGATGACCCGATCGTAGGGGGACCTAGGACGGACGCATCCCTTCACCGAAGTGCTCGCTGATCTACGCCGAACCGCCGGCATCGAGCGCCTCTCACGAGACCGAGAAGTTGGGGTGTGCCGGGTTGCGGTGAGCCCTCGTGGGGCGACTGCAGGCTGAACCATCGGGTTCGGTGTTCAGGCAGCCGAGCGGAGCCTGCACGCGAGGTCATCGAACCTCAGCGCAACGACACGCGCTTTCTCGTGGACGGAGGCGTGCCACCTCGGTCGTCGGCCGATGCCAATGTCACCTCGCCGGATGGCCCCGACCAGCTCGATGCCCTCCAGCAACCGCTGGCTGGTCGCCACTGAGTGGAACCCACGCATGGGGCGCACTCGATCCTTGATCGGCGCGTGCGAACGCTCGATTGGCTGGGTCGTCCTCGCCCGAGCACGGTGGAGCCCGGTACGGACAAGGCGGGCTGCGCCGGCATCCTCCGCTACCGCCTTCGGGTAGCCAGCGTGCTTGTCGGTGACCACCGTGCGCGGACGCACCACACGTCGCGCGATGGCCTGGGCGAAGAAGGCGCGGGCGCTGGCCAGGTCGCGGTTGTGCCGGAGCAGGACGTCGATCACCTGACCGCGCCGGTCCACCGCTCGATCCAGGTACGCCCACCGGCCCGCCACCCGGACGTAGGTCTCATCGCACCACCAGGGGCCGGTTATCGGCCGGGCGTGGCGCCGAGCCTCGCCGGCAAGGAGCGGCCGAACTTGTGGGCCCAGGCGAGGACCGTACGGGCAGACACGTCGATCTCGCGCTCGGCGAGCAGGTCGCGGACGTCGGCCGCCGAGAGACGATGGCGGAAGTACCACCGGATCGCCATGATGATGATCGGCAGCGGCCAGCGGTGCCCGGCGAAGGGGCAGGCCGGAGGCTCGAGGGTCATGGCGCGCCGTCGTAGGTCGGCCCACCCCAACCTCGCGATCTCCGATCACCAGCACCTACGTGAGGTTCCCCCGCGCACGGGGTGCGCCCTCAGCCGCGCGCGATCTGCGAAGCTCGCGAGGCTGGCGACGCCGCCGGCGCAGTCGGAGGCTGGCAGCCGACGAGGAGACGACGGTCATGGAGAGAGTGGTCCTGGGGCGGCGCGAGAACAGCTTGGTGCGGTTCCGCTGGAGCGGGGATGAGCCTGAGGCCCTTAATGACGTGGAACTGGCCGAGGAGATGGGGGCGACCTGGGAAGGAGACGAGCTGGTCACCTACGATCTCCCCGCCCTGGTCTGGCAGATGGAACATCTCAAGGATGACGACTACATGATCGACGACGATTGACCATCGCGCTCGTGGTCGGGCACAGCCGCGAGGGTCTCCGTCGCCTGCACCAGCCTGGCCGAGCGACGTTCCGGTACGGTCAGGCCCGGTGCCGGGCGAGCACACACCTCTGCGCCGCATCGGCACCCCACGACATCTTCCGGAGGCCAGGTCTTCCATGCCGGAGCCAGCGGTCAGAGGGCGAGCAGCTCCGACGAAGCTGATGCTGCGGCGCTGGTCGACGGCCGCTGGGCGCTGGCCGGTCCTGATGACGAATCGGCGAGCTTGCGGCGGTCGCTAGCTCGGCGTTCTGGGCCGGCTCGCCGCCAGCTCTCGAGGCTGGGACCACCGAGGGGCGCCCCGCCGAGGCCCGGTGCAAGGTGGATGAGCGGCTGCAGGGATGATGGACCCCGCGCAGGTGACCGACGCGATGGCGGCTCCATTGCCCGGTGCCCATTCTATGATGACCATCGCGCTGTCGGCAGGATGGGAGAGCGCCGTTCCCCGCGACGGAGATTGACCCGCTCGCGTGCCGATGGAGCGGGCCAGGAGAAGCAGGGATGCCGATGAGCGACGAGGAGTTCGAGCGGCGGACAGCCGCGCTCCGGCAGAGGTATCTGAGCAAGCCGATGCTGCTCGAACTGGCGAACAGAGGCGAAGCCCAGCAGGTCCACTATCGTGGACCGTACACCGTCACCCAGATGGACAAGGGAGGGTGCGGCGGCTGGCTGTCTCCCGACGGTCAGTACTGGCCGTGTATCGACTCCCAGCACCAGGCGAAGGTTGACGAGATCATCCGGAGCCTCGGCCTGTCAGTGACCGGCGATCCGATGGCGTGGCTGGAGAACCGCGGATGGATTCACGTCATGGACCAGGGCGGATTCGCCACCTACGGCGGGCGTGAGGAGACGATGTGGGGACGGGAGCCGACACAGGCCCAGATCGATGTTCTCTGGGATCTGGTGCGACGATTCCCCGACATGGAGGAGGGGATGCGCTTCTTCTTCGACCTCTGGGAGATTGGGCAGGGTGGCGAATCCTGACGAGAGGCGGATGAACGAGCTGTGGGCGCGGCTGCGGGAATGCCAGGAGGAGAAGAACACGGCGAGGGCGGTCGTCATCAAGGCGGAGCGGACCGGCAATGCCGTGAAGATCCGGGATGCCGAGAGGGAACTGAAGCGGCTGGTCAATCACTGCAGTTCCATTGCCAGGCAGCTGGAAGCCTTGGGTGAAAAGGTCACCTGGAGCCACTGACTCCCGGGACGTGCGTCGCCAGCACGATGTCAGTCCGCATACGGATGCAGCGGCCGACCGGCTCGCTCGCAGACACGGTGCCGCCATGCTGGCCCCTGGACGTTGCGGCGGGGAGGTGTCTCGACGGCTTTCTCAGCAATGCCGGCGCGGATGCGTGCCGGTGGTCAGCGGCCGCCCGATGCTCCCGCGTTCGCCACCGGCCCCGGCTGCCACCACGTCCCCTCGGCACCGCCGGCCAGATTCCATAGGCGTCCCGACTGCGGGTCGTCGAGCCAGACGTACTGGCGGCGATGTGCGGTCACCGTCAGCCCGAGCCGGTCACGGTCGGGTCTGCCCAGGGCCGACCACTCCTGGTGCAGCTCGACCGCCGCATCCACAGGCGTCGAGGGACGCCCTGCGTGATGGTGGCCTCCTCGTAGTCGAGCACCGCCCACGACCT
>JAQBPH010000053.1:0-6393 GCA_028287625.1 Chloroflexota bacterium
CTCCTTCCTCGCTGTGGACGGCGCGGACCATCGGGTCCGCGCCGTCCCGAACCCCTGGCGGGTGGTTGTGGTGGCGCTCGCCCTCGCCGTGCTGGGCAGCCTGCTGACCCCGCTCCACGCCAGCGCCCACGCGTACCTGACGGTGAGCAACCCGCGGACCGGCCAGCGGCTCGACCCCGCCCCCACCGGCCTGCAGCTGCTCTTCACCCAGCCGGTGGCCCTCGCCCACAGCGGCGTCCAGGTCTTCACCGGCAGGTTCGAGCTGGTGCCCGGGGCGGTGGCGCGGGTCAGCCCGAGCGGCACCAGCATCGCGGTGAGCCTGCCGCCGCTGCAGAACGGCGACTACGCCGCGATCTGGACGGTCATCTCCGCCGACGACGGGCACCTCACCGACGGGACCATCGCCTTCTCGGTGGGTCCCGCACCGCCCGCGGGCAGCGCCGCCGCGGCCAGGGTGATCGGCCCGCCCTCCGCCGGCGCCGACGAGCAGCCGAAGGACTGGCCTGGCACCCTGGCCAGCTGGCTGCTCCTGCTCGGCCTCGCCGTCGCGGGGGGCGGCCTCGCCGCCGAGCGCGCCCTCGCCGGGGCGAGCGCGGCCCGGTCCGCCTGGCGCCTCTCCACCCGGTACCTCGCCACCGCCATGCTGATCGCCCTGGCCGGCTCGGTGCTCGCATTCGCGGCCACCGCCGGGCGCCTTCAGGACGGCAGCGTGCTGAGCGGGTTCGAGCCGCGCACCTGGGGGGCGGCCTTCGGGGTGCGGGTCGGCCTCGAGAACCTCGCCAGCATGGCCCTCGTCCTCAACGCGCTGGGTGCGCTGGTCCTGCTGCGCGACCGCCTGGTCTGCCTCGCCTCGGTGGTCGGCGCCATGGTCCTGGTGGGCATGCGCTCCCATCCGGCGGGTGCCTCGGCGTGGGGCGAGGCCGCGATCGTCCTCCACGTGGTGGTGGCGCTGACCTGGGCCGGCGCCCTCGGCTACCTCGCCACCATGCTGTGGGCCAGGCGCGGGACCGCCCGCGACCCCCAGATGGCGAGCGCGCTGACCCGCTACGGACGCCTCGCGCTGCTCTCGGTGCTCGCCATCGTGCTCACCGGCAGCGCCGCCGCGCTCACCCAGATCGGCTCGCCCGGCCAGCTGATCGCCACCACCTACGGGCGGCTGCTCACCCTCAAGGTGACGCTGGTCGCGTGGACCCTGCTGGTCGCAACCGTCGGCCGCTGGCGTGGCCTGCGTCGTGGCCGGGTCGACGCCGCCGCGGTGCGCGAGGTGGTCCGCGCCGAGGTGGCCGGCGTGCTCCTCGTCCTGCTCAGCACCGCCGCGCTCGCCAACGTCGCGCCGCCGGCGCCGCTGGCGCCCCCCTCCGCGGTGGCGGCCGGAGGCGTCGCGACGGTGGTGCTGCTGTTGGTCGGCGCTGCCGTGGCCGGGGCGGTCGCGGTGGTGACCCTGCCGATGCTGCGAGGCCAGGCCCGCGCGGTCTAGGCAGCTCGCCCACCGGGCGCGTCCGCGCCCGGAGAGATCGCTCAGGTCCCCACGTTGCCGCAGAGCACGGGATCGAGCACCGCCGGCTGCTGGGGGGTGACGCCGATGAACCACTGGTTGAGCGGGACGCCGGCGATGCCCGGGACCATCGTCGTGCTGACCGCATGCCCCTTGGCGTCGGCGATCAGCGCCTCCAGCGGGTGCAGGGTGGCTCCCTCGCCCTCGCAGTTGCCCTTGCGGAGCTGCGCCGCGTGGGTGCTCCCCGGGGTCAGCCCGGTGGCGTCGATCGCCACCTTCAGCTGCCCGCCGACGATCGTGAGCGTGGCCGCTCCCGCGGCCTGCGGGTCGGGACCGCCGGGGGGCGCCGCGACGCCGAGCCCGGCGGTGATCACCGCCTGGTTGACCTGGTTGTCGAGGTCGCCGCACAGCACCTCGACGCCCTGGTCGGCCGCGGCGGTGCCGCGGTAGACCGCCAGGTACCAGCCGCTCTTCGGGATCTCCGTCTCCGTGACGTCGTTCACCGTGGTGGTGGTGTCGGCGATGCTGTTGGCGGCGAACACCAGCGGGTCCAGGGCGTGGAGGAGGGTGCCGGGGTGGGCACAGCTGCCGCTCATCAGCCGGGCGGGGCGGGTGGTCCCGGGCGCCAGCCCGGCCACCCTGATCTCGACGGTCAGCTGCTTCGTCGAGGGATTGAGGCCGATCACCGCCAGGCCCGCGGGGAAGTGGCGCAAGGTCACCGGGACCGGCCCCGCGGTGGTGGGGATGGCGGTCGGCGTGGCCGCCGTCGGGGTCCCGGTCAGCGGGGGGAGCTGGGACGAGCCGTCGCTGCACCCGGTGGCGAGGCCACCGACGAGCGCCACGGCGATGGGCATGAGGAGACGCATACCGGCAGTGTCGCCACAGCGACCTGGCGGCGTCATTGTGCGGGGCGCCACAGGCGGGGCACCGCCAGGCGCGGTGCGGCGGCACTAGACTGGGGCCATGACCGTGGTCAGCAGAGGGGTGGCGACGGCTGTGGCCACGCTCGCCGTGGCGCTCACGGGCTGTGGCCAGCCCGCCACCAGACCGGCGGCGAGCAACGCCGTCCCGGCCGCGGTCGGCACCACCTCGCTGCCGGGGATCCTGGGGCCGTCCGCCACTCCGTCCGCCGCGATGTCGGCCTCGCCCGGGGCGACGTCGGGATGCACCGCCGGCGAGGTGACGGCCACCGCGTCGACCGACCGCCCCGCCTACCGCGCCGGCGACCCGGTCACCCTCACCACCACCCTCACCAACCACTCCGCCCAGGCGTGCAGCCTCGACGTCAGCCCCCGCGACCCGGCGTTCTCGGTCAGCGGTGGCGGCGGCGAGGTGTGGCGCACCTGCGGCCCCGGTCAGAGCTGCCCGCTCTACGAGCGGGTGGTCACCCTCCCGGCCGGGGGCAGCCGCACCGAGACGGCCTCGTGGAACCAGCACACCTGCGACGCCTCGGGCTGCCAGGGCCCCCCGCCGCCGGCGGGCGCGTACCACGAGACCGCCACCTGGGGCGACCTCGGCTCGGCGTCGGCCCCGTTCACGGTGGGCTAGACCCCGGGCTGATGGTGGGCCGGCCATGGCTGCGCCCAACGGGCTGCGCAAGGGCCGGGCGGGACTGACCGGGCGCCGGTCGTGCTCTTGCCAGACAGGCGGTTCGTTACCGACGGTGAGAGCTCTGCGGTCGCGCGACACGCGATATCCGCCGCTCTGCACGGCAAGCGCGATCTCGACGACACGCTCCGCGGGCACGCCGATCTGGCTGATCTGCGTACCTTCAGGCTTGGCGAATCAGCGATGAGTTCCAGGTCCGGCTGGGGTCATTATCGGTACCAGGCTCAGCTCATCAGGAGGCGCCCACCATGGCCGTCGAAACCGTCAGCGCGACCACGATCATCAATGCCCCGGCGAAGGCCGTCTTCGCGGTCCTCGCCGACCCAGCCAAGCACGCTGCGATCGACGGCACCGGCTGGGTCCGCGAGCCCCTCGACAGCCAGCCGCTGACTGCGCCGGGTCAGGTGTTCCGGATGGGCATGTACCACGCCAACCACCCCGATGGGAACTACGAGATGGCCAACCGGGTCCAGGTGTTCGACCCGCCACGCGCCATCTCCTGGGAGCCGGGCCAGGACACCGGCGACGGCAGCCTGCGGTTCGGCGGCTGGGTCTGGCGCTACGACCTGGCCCCGGCCGGACCGTCCGGGACCAAGGTCACCCTGTCCTACGACTGGTCGGCGGTCCCCGGCTCCCTCCGTCAGCACATCGGATTCCCCCCGTTCCCTCCGGATCATCTGGGCAACTCGCTGGCCCACCTCGGCGGCTTGATCACCGCGTGACCGGGCAGCAGGCCCGCCAGGCCCCGGGCCTGACCAGGCCAGCTCGGCAGGCGCTGGCCGCGGCCGGGTATGTCACCCTGGAGCAGTCGAATCTCCCACCATCGCCTTCGATCATCTGAACTCCACAGAGGCTCCCCACGAGATCCCAGGCGTGGCTGGCTGGTTCTCCCCCTGCTAAACCTCTCAAACCGGTGTGGACCGGCCCACAAGCATGCCGAGCATCCCACCCTGTGGAAGACACCCGAGTCACCCCTTTCACACCCCGGACGCCAGCGCCAGGGCGAAGCGCTCGGCTGGGTCGGTGAACCAGGCGTCCAGCCGCATCGACGATTCCCCCAGGCAGCGCTCGACCAGCGGCCGGGTGAACTTGGCGCTGATCTCGGTGCGCAGGGTCTCGCCGGCCTCGAAGTCGATGTGCATGCCGGCGCCGGGGATGTCGACGCTCTGGGCGCGCTCGGCGCGCAGGTGCATCTCGATGCGGTCGAGCTCGGGGTCGTAGACGGCGACGTGGGCGAACGCCGCGGGGTCGAAGTCGGCGTCGAGCTCGCGGTTCATGACGTGCAGGACGTTGCGGTTGAAGGCGGCGGTGACCCCCGCGGCGTCGTCGTACGCGGCGACCAGCTCGGCGCGGTCCTTGACCAGGTCGAAGCCGCAGAGGAAGGTGTCGCCGGGCTCGATTAGGGCGCGGACCTCGTCGAGGAAGCGCCGCCGGTCGTCGACCTCGAGGTTGCCGATGGTGCTGCCCAGGAAGAGCACCAGCCGGCTGCCCAGCCGGGGGATGTGTCCGAGGTGGGTGCTGAAGTCTCCGACCATGCCGTAGACGGTGAGCCCCGGGTACTCGTCGACGAGCTCGCGCGAGGTGCGCTGGACCACGGTGTCGGAGACGTCGAAGGGCGTGAAGCTGCGCAGCGTGCCCACGGCGCGGCAGGCGTCCAGCAGCAGCCGCGTCTTGCTGCAGGAGCCCGCGCCCAGCTCGACCAGCGCCTCGGGCCGGGTGAGGGCGGCGATCTCGGCGGCGCGGTCGCGCAGGATCGCCGTCTCGGTGCGCGTCTGGTAGTACTCGGGCAGCTCGGTGATCAGGTCGAAGAGGCGCGACCCCTCCTCGTCGTAGAACCAGCGCGGGGGCAGCCGGCGGGGCCGGCGTGCCAGTCCCTCGCGGACGTCGGCGATCAGCTCGTCGCGGGCGTTGCGGCCCACGGTGTGCACGGCGACGGTCAGCGGCGCGAGCACCATGGTCATCTCTCCTCGCCGCCGGCGGCGCAGCGGAAGCCGGCGAAGATCTGCCGGCGGATCGGGTGATCCCAGTTGCGGAACGCGGCGCGGCCGACGCTGGGGCGGGCTGCCCACGACGCCCCGCGCAGCACCTTGTAGTCGCCGCCGAAGAACACCGCGGAGTACTCCGGGTAGGGGAAGGGCTCGAAGCCCGGGTAGGCCAGGAAGTCGCTCGAGGTCCACTCCCAGACGTCGCCGATCATCTGCTCGCAGCCCAGCGCGCTGGCCCCCCGGGGATAGGCGCCGAGCGGGGCGCAGCCGAAGAGCCGCTGATCGAGGTTGGCGTGCTCGTCGGTGGGCGGCTCGTCCCCCCACGGATGGCGCCGCATCGTCCCCGTCGCCGGGTCCCAGCGCGCCGCCACCTCCCACTCGAACTCGGTGGGCAACCGGCGTCCGGCCCACCGCGCGTAGGCGTCGGCCTCGTGCCAGCAGACGTGCATCACCGGCAGGTCCTCCCCGACCGCCACGGTGTGGCCGAAGCGGTCGGTGACCCAGCCGCCGTCCTCGCGGCGCCAGTGCTTGGGCGCGATGGCGCCGCTGCCGGCGAGCCACTCGCGGCCACGCTCGCCCCACAGCTCGGGACGCCGGTAGCCGCCGTCCTCCATGAAGGCGAGGTACTGGCCACAGCTGACCGGGAAGCGGTCGATGCGGAAGCCGGCGAGCTCGACCTCGTGGACACCGCGCTCGTTGTCGTAGGGGTGGTGGCCTGGAGTGCCGACCGGGTACCGCCCCGCGGGCACGGCGACGCTGTCGAGGCTGACCGGCCGTGCCCGCGGCGGCGCGGGGAGCGGCGGGCGGTAGCCGCCCGCGACCAGCTGCAGGGTCTGCAGGATGGTCTCGGTGTGCTGGTGCTCGTGCTCGATGATCATCTCGTGCACGAAGCCGCCGCGCAGCAGCGGGTCGTCGCCGTCGAGGTCGGCCTCGGCGAGCAGCTCGAGGGCGCGCCCGTCGACGCCGTCGCGGTAGGCGGCCACCTCGGCACGTCCCATCAGCGGCAGGGTGCCGCGCACCCCCCGGGGGTTCTCGAAGGCGTCGTAGCGGCGCATCAGCTCCTGGTCGGCGGGTTCGACCCCGCTGAGCCGGTGCACCAGCCACAGCTCCTCGAAGACCGCGATGTGCCCGTAGTCCCAGACCAGGGGACTCTGCAGCGGGTCGTGCTGCGCCATCACCGCGGCGTCGTCGAGAGGGGCGAGCAGCGCCTCGGTGCGCCGCCGCGCCTCGCTGAGCCGCTCGGCGATGCCCTGCTTCACATCCATGTGCTGAGCTCCTCGGGTCGGGCGGTGTGGCGCTCGAGCA
>JAQBPH010000106.1:0-4193 GCA_028287625.1 Chloroflexota bacterium
CCGCCACCCCGGTGCTGATCGCGGTCGGCGTCGCCGCCGCCGTCGGCCTGGTGTTCGGTGTCTACCCCGCGGCCCGCGCCGCCCGCCTTGCGCCGATCGAGGCCCTGCGCTCCCAGTGAGCGCGCTCGCCCCCGTCCATCCGCACATTCCTCAGCAGGAGCTCCCTTCCATGAAGCATCTCATCGTCATCGTCGGAGGCACCGCGGCGGCTCTCGCTCTCGCCGCATGCGGCAGCGGCACCGCGGCGACCTCGTCGTCGTCCACCACCAGCACCAGCCGCCCCGCCGGCACCGGCCCCGGCGGAGTCGCCCGGCGCGGCGCCGCCGGCGAGCTCGCCCAGATCAACGGCACCTCGCTGATCCTCAACACCACCGCCGGCGACGTGACCGTCGGCTACACCACCACCACCACCATCACCCAGACGAAGACCGGCGTGCTCGCCGACATCGTTCCGGGCAGCTGCGTGGTGATCACCGGGCAGAAGGACGCCACCGGCACCCTGGTCGCCTCCAGCGTCCGCCTCAGCCAGCCGGTCAACGGCGCCTGCGCCGCGGGCCTCGGCAACGGTGCGCCCGGCGCCGGCACCGGCACCCGTCCCAACCCGGGAGGCACGCCGCGAGCCACCCCCGCGCCCGGCCAGCCCGTCCCCGCGTTCGCCGCGGGGAGTGTGACCGCGGTGAACGGCACCGCGGTGACCGTCCAGCCCACCACCGGCGCCGCCCAGGCCGTCACCGTTCCCACCACCGTGACGGTGTCAGAGTCGAGCGCCGCGTCCCCGACCGACCTCACCGTCGGCGACTGCATCCAGGCCACCGGGGCCAAGGACTCGAGCGGGACGGTGGCCGCCACCAGCCTGTCCATCGTCCCCGCCGGACCCTCCGGCTGCTTCACCGGCGGCGGTGCGGGTGGCTTCGGCGGCCGCGGCTTCGGCGGCGGTGGCTCCGGCGGCCAGGCGCCGGTCGGGTGAACCTCACCGGCCGGATTCGCCGGCCAGGCGCCGGCCGGGGGGACTCCCCCCGCCCGCCGCCACCTCCGTCTGCCGCGGCCATGGCGCGACCTCGTCGAGGTGGCGCTGCGCATCATCGGCATCCCCGGCGACACCATCGAGATCGATACCGTCACGGCGATGGACGGCAGCCGCCAGGCCGAGGCGCTGCTCAGGCCGGCGGGGGCGACAACCGCAACGTCTCCGAGGACTCGCGTGCGCTGGGGCTCATTCCTCAGCAGAACATCCTCGCGCAGGCGCGGGTCCGGGTGTGGCCCGCCGTTCACCTCGGTGCCCTCGGCGCCGGCCCGGCGCTGGTGTGGGTGGGGTTCCCCGTCCTTCCGTCGCTCCTGCTGTGGCGGAGGGTGCGACGGCCTCTCCCGCGGCGACGCACCACTCCTGCGTAGGGTGGTCGATCAGAATGGGGCCAGCACGTCCTGACCTCCCGTACAGTCGGGTGCGGCCGGTACGGCGGCATCGACCGGACCGATCTGGAAATAGAAGGTTGCGCCTCCGTCGGGCTTCGACTCCGCCCAGACGGCTCCTCGATGCAGGCGCAGGACGCGCTGCACCGTCGCCAGCCCCATGCCGAGACCGTCGAGGCCGGGTGCGGCGTGGAGCCGCTGAAACGGCCTGAAGGGGCGGGACACACCGGTGACCTCGAAGCCGACACCATCGTCGCGCACGTAGAAGGCGGGACCGCGCGCGGTGACGGTCCTGCCGACGGCGATGTGGGCGACCTCACGGCGGGAGGTGAACTTCCAGGCGTTGTCGAGAAGGTTCTGCAGCAGCAGCCTGAGCAGTCGCGGATCGCCGCGTGCCGGGAGGGAGTCGGCCACGGTCACGTCGACGACGCGCAGCGGCGACGAGATCCGAAGATCCTCGACGAGGTCGCGGGCAATGATTCCGAGATCCACGTCGTCCTCGCGCAGCTCGGTGCGCGTCAGACGGGACAGCGTCAGCAGGCTGTCGATGACCTCACCCATGCGCAGAGCGGCCGAGGAGATCCGGGACAGGTAGCGCCGCCCCTCGGCGTCGAGTTGCTGCGCATGCTCCCCGAGCAGGACCTCGCTGAAGCCGTTGATGGCTCGCAGCGGGGTCCGCATGTCGTGCGACGCCGAGTACGCGAAGGACTCGAGCTCGTCGTTCGAGGCGAGCAGCTCCGCAGTACGCGCCTCCAGCTCGTGGTTCGAGGCGAGCAGCTCCGCAGTACGCGCCTCCATGCGCTTCTCGGCCGCCGCTCTGGCCACCTCGCTCGCGAGGTGGTCGAGGCCGAAGCCGATCTCTGACGCGAGTCCTTCGAGGACAGCCATCTCGTCGGCGTCGAAGAAGTCGGCGATCGTCGAGTAGAAGTTCACAACGAAGAATGTCTCGCCGCGGTGGCGAATGGGCAGGCTCGCGGCCGACAGCAATCCACGTCCGAGCAGCCCCTGACGCCATGGTGCGACCCTGGTGTCGAGCCGAACGTCGTTGCAGACCGAGGCTGTGCGGAGACGTGCGGCGAGGCGACCGGGCCCGGTGCCCATCGCCTCGCTCTCCACGATGACGGGCAGCCCCTCGATATCGTCCATCGCGGCTCCGGCCAGAGCAACGGGGCGCACCTCGTTGGCCTCGTCGTCGACCTCGCCGATCCACGCTGTGGCCAGGTCATCGGCTTCGACGGCAAGGCGGCAGGCCTCGCCGAGGATGTCCTGCCTGTTCCGGGAGCGGAACAGGACGCGACTCATCTCTGCGGTGAGACGATGCAGTCGCTGGACGCGCAGGGCGCGCTCCTCCAGCCGCCGCCGTGCGAGCAGGCTGCCCAATGGGCGGGCGGCAGCGGCGACGAGCCCCATGAGCCGCTGGTCCTCGGGCCGCACCGCGCTGACGAGGAAGACGGCGACGGCTTCGATCTCCCCTCCCGACATCGCTGGCACGGCGAGAGCCGCCTCGAGCCCGGCGGCGCGCGCCGCGGCACCACGGGCCGGCAGATCGTCGACCGAGGAGATCCAAACCGCCTGGCGAGTCGCCCGCACCTGGGCGCGAAGGCCCTCGTTCTCGGGAGTGTTCCCCCTCAGCCAGCTCGCCTCGTGAAACACGCGATACCGCTCCACCTCGGCGGGCGTGCCCGCTCCGTGCCACACCGGGCTGAGGTGAAACGCCCCGGTCTGCGCGTGGCGCAGCCACAGCTCGCCGTAGGACCACTGCGTGCGCGAACAGATCGTCTCCAGGGCGCCGCGAAGGGAGGACTCCGTGTCGCTCCCCTCACTCATGACGAGGGTCAGGACGCGGAACAGCTCCAGCTCCTCCGCGTCGGAGCTGCGCGTGTCGACCCCGGCGCCGTGTCCATCGGCGCCCGTCCTCGTCGTGGCCTGTGTCGTCATGGCGCGCCCTTCACCCGTGCTTCACGTCGTTGCAACCGGGCGAGGCCGAAGCCTGGAGGGAACCGGCGGCTGGCGGTTGAGCGAGAGCCAGTAGACGCCGATGGCCCGGATCGCCTCGCTGAACTGGGTGAAGTCGACCGGTTTGCGGATGTAGCTGTTCGCCCCGAGGTCGTAGCTCTCGACGAGATCACGCTGCTCGTCAGAGGTCGTGAGGACGACAACGGGCGTGGTGTGCGTCCTGACGTCGGCGCGCAGGCGCTCCAGGACCTGGAGCCCGTCGAGGCGCGGCAGCTTCAGGTCGAGGAGGACCAGATGAGGGCGGTCGCAGGCGTTCTGGTCGAGCAGGTACTCCACCGCCTCCACGCCATCGTGCGCGACGACGATCTCGTTCTTGATGTGGCTGCGGCGCAGCGCCCGGACGCAGAGTTCCTCGTCGTCGGCGTTGTCCTCGACGAGGAGGATGGTGACCTCGTCCTCACTCATGCCGGGGACCTCGGAAGCTCGATATGGAAGGTGGCGCCGCGATCGCGCGAGCCCTCCGCCCACACGCGCCCCCCATGACGCGCCATGATGCGGTACACGGTCGCCAGCCCGACGCCGACACCGGGGAACTGCGAGCTCTCGTGGAGACGCTGGAACGGTGCAAACATCTTCTTCGCGTAGGCCATGTCGAAGCCGGCGCCGTTGTCCTCCACAGAGAGGTGGACCGATTCCGCATCGGTGTCTCCGCTGATGACGATGCGCGGGTCATCTGCGGCGGTACAGAACTTCACGGCGTTGTCGATGAGATTGACGAGGACGATGCGCAGGAGGCTCGAATCGCCCATCGCCGGCAGCCGCTCGAG
>JAQBPH010000427.1:0-9197 GCA_028287625.1 Chloroflexota bacterium
TCCCCGCCAGCGCCGCACCGAGCTGCTCCACCTGGCGGCGCTGCCCTGGCGCCGCGACCTGCCCCTCCACCTCGCCCGGCTCAGCCGCGAGGTCACCGCCGCCGGCGTGGTGGTGGCGCACCGTGCGGTCAGCCCGGAGCTGTGCGACACCGCCGCCCGGCTCGGCCTGCCGGTGGCCGCCTGGACGGTCAACCGTCTCGAGAGTGTGCGTCAGGTGATGCGCTGCGGCGTCGGCATCATCGTCACCGACCGGGTGGTGCCGCTGCGCCTGGGGCTGGCCGGCTACGACGAGTGAGGCCGGCTCAGTGTCCCCACCGGGTGGGTCGGAGCAGGACCCAGACCACCACCCCCAGCCAGGCAGCGGCGACCGCCGCGTAGACGATCGCCTCCTGCTGGTTGCCCTCCCGCGCGGATCGGATGGCGAAGACCACCCAGACGAGCGCGAACGCCGCGTAGATGACGCGCAGCGCCGCGGTCGTCGCTCGTCCCACCATCTGCGGAGGCTATCACCTGGCTGTCGGACGTGGTGACCCTTTCCCGAGGCGCCGGTCGATCCGGACGCCATGCACGCTCCCGGCGCCGCGCCCGCCCGACGGCGGTGGCACCACCAGGCCGCCACCGCCGAGCCGCTCCGCCCATGCCGGCCGGCGAGCACGGCGGCGAGGATCAGCGTGGTCTGGCCGGGCACGGGGACGCCCGCCGACTGCAGGCCGACCGGCGCCAGCACCGCCAGGTAGCCGACCCGGGTCAGCAGGCAGCCAGCTCTCCCAGAGGCCCAGCCAGCCGGCTCGCCAGACCAGCATCACACCGGCGGGTCTCGTCGAGCAACGCTTCGCAGGCGACACGAAAGGCACGTCGAAGTTCAGACTTGTCCAGCGAGCAGAAGAGCGTCCCTGTGACGGCTGCGATGACCTCCGGTGGAAGCCTGTCGATGCCCCGGCCCTGGCTTGTGGGCACGCCGTGGCGCAGGCAGGCCAGAGCCAGGACGTGATCCCGCATGCCGCTGATCATGTACTCCGCCTGCCATGCGCGGCCACGTGCAATGCTCGACCGAGCATGAAGCGCGTGTAGCCAGCCCAGACCGATCAGCTGAGCAGCACTGGGCGCTGCTGCCGCTGGTTGTTCTTTCGCGGTTCCGAAGAGCAGTCGGAAGGTGGACGCGATGGCGCCGAACTCCGCTGCCGGCGAAAAGGCGAGGTCGACCTGCAGGGTGCTGGCGAGCAGGAAGACACGGTAGACGGTGCCACCGCGGGTCACATCGATGTGGTGGATGGCCCCATGCTCACGATACATGCGATCGGTCCAGTCGGCGATCACCTCGCCGAACTCGGCCTCGTCGACAATGCCCAGGGCGAGATCAATGTCCGACCAACGGTCCTCAGCGCCCAGTGCGGCGGAGCCGGTCAGCGCGGCACCCATGATGCGCTCGTCTGTCTGGGCTACCGAGACCAATGTGTCCCGCAGCCGCACTCGCTCCTCGGGTCTGAACACAGCGACCGATACTACGGCAGCTTCCACAGGTGGTCACGGCTCACCCGAGGTTCGCGCTCGGCCGGCCTACTCTGCAGAGCGCCGGCGGCGCACTGCGTCGACGAAGCCGGGATGGACGCGGGTGAGGACAACGATGGGTCCGTCGAGGTCCCGCCGGCGCATGCCACGGAGAGCCTCGCGACCGACGCTGCCGCCAGCGGTTCTCCAGCCATTCTCCGCCGTCCCCCGCCAGGATGCGGTGCCGGTTGCAGGTCGGTCACCAGCCCCGGCAACGCCCGCGCCCGCCGCTTCTACGAGGCTGGCGGCTGGAGCGTCGAGGGCAGTGAGCGTGTCTTCGATCTGCTCGGCGTGGCCGTACCGGAGATGCGCTACCGGCGGCGCCTCGCGACCGGAGAGTGAGCCGTATCGGTGATGCGCCCGCTGCGGGTCGACCGACAGGCAGACTCCCCTCACTGATCCTGACCCTCGAGGAGGCGAGTTGTGATCGACGATTCCGAACTCCGTGACCTCGACCCTTTCAAGCTCCTCGAGAGCGAGATGCTCCGTGTGGACGGCTTCCTCAGGACGCTGGACGAGAGCGACTGGGCAGAGCCGACGCGGTGCGAGGGATGGACGCGCCGCGATCTCCTCGCCCACCTCGCCGGTGACGAGGAGTACGCGATCGCCTGCCTCGACGGCCGCGTCGACGACGTCCTCGCCAATGCGAGCAAGCACGGGGTCAGCGGGATGGACAGCTGGAACGCTTGGCAGGTCGAACGCCGGCGCGGCCGCCCGGTCGGCGAGGTGCTCGCCGAGTGGCGCGCGGCGTCTGCCGAGGACCGCCGGCGGCTGCGTGAGCTGGACTGGGACGGAGCTCTCATCACGATGGTCGGGACGTATCCCGCTGGTCTGCAGGCGTTCCACTACGCGGCCGAGTACGCCGTGCACGCCGACGACATGGGCGTGCCCGTCGCCGACGGTGAGCTCGAGCTGCGCAACCTCTGGCGCGCCCGCTTCGCGCGCTTCGCACTCCGCGAGGCGGGACGGCCGGTGCGCATCGAGGGCGAGGGAGGGCTGACCCGCGTCGAGACCGTCGACCCGCCGGGCCTCTCGGCGGAGCTGACCGATGAGGACCTCGTCGAGGCCGTGCAGGCGCGCCTGCCGATCTCCTCGCCCATCCCCCAGCCGCTCCGCGAGGCGCTGCGCGCGCTCGCCTAGACCTGACCTCCGATACGCCGTGTTCTCCGGACGGTCGCGTTGCCGACGCCGGCGGCGACGATCGCCTCCCGAGCGGCCGCCACCGCCTCGGGATCGCTGTCGATCCCCGTCACGTAGCCGGCCGGGCCCACCCGTTCCGCCATCACCACCAGCACCGCCCCGGGCCCGCAGCCGAGGTCGACGACCGCTTCATCGCCCACTCGTATCGACCACGCAGAATCGGTTCCCCTCGGTGTCCTCCAGGACGACGAAGTCGGAGTCCTCCCGATACCCGTCCCAGTCCTCGACACGCGTCGCTCCCAAGCCGATCAGCCGCTCCACCTCGGCGGCCTGGTCGGGTGCGTAGAGGTCGAGGTGGAGGCGCGGATGGTCCTGTACCGGCGTCTCACTGAGCGCGAGCGCCAACTGAGCACCCGCGCCCTCGCGTGGCACCAGGATCACCCAGGTATCGTCGGGCTCGTGCCGT
The DNA here is from genome assembly GCA_028287625.1 of Chloroflexota bacterium. Taxonomy (GTDB): domain Bacteria; phylum Chloroflexota; class Dormibacteria; order Aeolococcales; family Aeolococcaceae; genus CF-96. The sequence continues at coordinate 3,155 of JAQBPH010000427.1, forward strand.
GGCGCATAGTCGAGCGCGGCCATCCAGAAGGCCTTCGCTCGAGCCATGTCATCGACACCCACCACGGTCGAGCCGATGGTCAGCCGCTTCATCGCGGGTTCACCTCCCGATGCTGGTACCTGGTGAGGAGCCCACAGTGTGGGCTCGCGGAGCCGTGCCGATGGGATCCTCGGCACTCTGTGCAACCATCGCCATGGCCACCGCGGATGCCGCGTCGAACTCGAGCGCCGGACGTATGGAGGGAGATGACATGCCGGCCGTATTCGTGCACGGGAACCCCGAGACGGCAGTGGTGTGGAGGCCCCTGCTCGGCGAGTTGGGGCGCGAAGACGTCGCCACCCTGTCCCCGCCCGGTTTCGGCGTCCCCGTGCCGGAGGGTTTCGGGGCAACTGCCGATGACTACCTGGCCTGGCTGGTGCGAGAGCTGGAGGGACTGCGCGAGCCGGTGGACCTCGTGGGCCACGACTGGGGTGGTGGCCACGTCCTGCGCCTGGCGTGCACGCGGCCCGACCTGGTGCGGTCGTGGTGCAGTGACATCGCAGGATGCTTCGCTCCCGACTATGTGTGGCACGACCTGGCCCATGGATGGCAGACCGAGGGCGTGGGCGAGGAGGCCATCGCCGCGGCCCTGGCCATGCGCGCCGCAGATCGGGCAGCTCGGTATGAGTCGGCGGGTATGACCGTAGAGCTGGCCGAAGACGCCGCCGATGCCTTCGATGAGGCCATGGGTCGCTGCATCCTCGCCCTCTACCGGTCAGCAGCCCAGCCGGCGATGGCTCGATGGGGAGAGCAGCTCCCCACGGCGTCGGAGCGGCCCGGCCTCGTGCTCATTCCCACGGATGACGCCTACACAGGCGGTGAGGGCCGGGCCCGTTGGGCAGCCGAGCGCGCCGGCGCTCACGTCGCCGTGCTGGAGGGGCTGGGACATTGGTGGATGCTGCAGGACCCGAAGCTGGGGGCGGAAGCGCTGCGGCGGTTCTGGTCGAGCATTGGCTGAGTTCCCTGCCCATGCGAGGCGGCCGATGGCACGGGTGGCCGGCCGCCGCCGGGTCGGCGTCGGCCGCTCGGCGCCCCGACATCGGCATGCGCCGTGACATGACGGCCGCATGAGCGGATACACGAGCCGTCCTTCGCTGATGTCCTCGTGGTCCCCGGGCTGCGTGATCTGCGCCTGCTCGGTGAGATGCTCGCTGCGCTCGAGGAGGTTGCGCTCCGAGCGGCGGCCGCCGGGGACGCGCTGGAGCACCTGAGCGTCCACACCGACGAGGACAACGATGCGCTTCGTGATGCGCTGGCGCGCCGGGGCTTCACCATCGAGCCCGTCACCTTCGAGGTGACCGGCTCTGGACGGTGGACGGCCTGCCCGTCGCTCACGACCGGGTCTTGCTGCCCGGCGCCGCGCTGCGCCGGCGACCGCCCCGTGGAGTGGGGCGAGACCCTGGTCCGAAGCGACCGCTGCGGCCTGTGGTGGAGTGGTCGCCCGCCGGCTACCGCCCCGACTTGTGCTGCCGCCGGCGCGACCGTGCGCTCGTGTCCTCCGGCACGATCGCGAACACGGCGGCGACGACGGCGTCGTCGCCCTCGACGAAGGCCCGGCTGCAGGTGTCGCACAGGTACTTCGGGGCGTAGGCATGGACGACGCTCCGAGCCTCACTCTGCGCGCCGCAGCCGTCGCACACTCCGGGACCGCCATCGGGAGTCACGGGAACGGTCTGCCGAGCCATGTCAGCACCCTACCACCTCCGGAGAGGAGGGAAAATGCCGCGCTTCAGCCGGCGGCCCCCTGGGCCCGCCGCATCGTCGACGCCGCGTCGCGGTCTCTGATGGTCAGCGCGATCGCGCCGGCGACGAGAGCCGTGCCGGAGGCGGTGAGGAAGGCCAGGTGGTACGCACCCAGATTCGGTTCGAGCGAGCGGCCGGCGGCGCGCACCGTGCCCGCCGCGTCCATGACCGTGCTGAGGACGGCGACGCCGACGGCGCTCCCCAGCTGGCGGGTGGCGTTGTACAGGGTGGAGGCACGACCGGTCGCGGCCGAGCTGATGGTGGCGAAGGCGGCGGCCTGGCACGGTGCGAAGACGTGTCCCATGCAGGACCCCAGGAGGAACAGCAGGCCGCGCATCTCCCACAGCGCGGCGGGGCCGGCATCCACGACCGCCATCAGCATGGTGCACACCGCGATGCCGCACAGCCCCGCGGCGACGATCCTCCGTGGTCCGAGGAGCGGATAGAGCCGCGTCGCGACCTGGGCGCCGAGCATGACCCCGATCGCCTCGGGGAATGTGCTCAGGCCGGAGACGAGGGCGGAGGCTCCCAGGCCGTCCTGGAAGAAGAGGGGGCTGGCGTAGAGCACGCCAAGGAAGGTCATGGTGCTGAAGAAGATCACCAGGGTGCAGACGCGGAACAGCCGGTCGCCGAGCAGGCGCAGGTCGATCATCGGCTCGGGGACCGAGAGCTCGGTGCGGACCAGGGCGGCGAGCAGCGCGGCCCCACCGGCGCCGGTGACGGCGATGGCAGGAGAGCTCCAGCCGAGGGCGGGTCCCTCGCTCAGGGCGAACATGACGCCGCCGAAGCCCGCGCCGCTGAGCAGGAAACCGGCGGCGTCAAAGCGCCCGGGGCTGGCCTCGCGATGCTCGTCGAGGAAGATCGCGCCGAAGCAGAGGGCCAGGATCCCGATCGGCACGTTGACGTAGAAGACCCAGCGCCATGTCAGCTCGGTGACCAGGGCGCCGCCGACGATCGGGCCCAGCGCCGGTGCCAGGGCGGTGGGCAGGACGAGGATGCGGGAGGCCCGGATCCGCTCCGCCGGCGGGAAGGTGCGGAAGAGCATCGCCATGCCGACCGGTGTCAGCATCCCGCCGCCGGCCCCCTGGAGGACCCGGAAGAGCACCAGCTGGGTGATGGTCTGGGCCAGGCCGCAGAGTGCGGAGGCGTCGGTGAAGAGGACGATGGCGGCGAGCAGGACGCGCCTGGTGCCGAACCGGTCTCCGAGCCAGCCGGAGGCCGGGATGAAGACCGCCAGGCTGACCAGGAAGCTGACCACGACGGCGTCGACGTTGGTGGTCCTGACGTGAAGGTCCCTGGCCAGGGTGGGCACCGCGACGTTCACGATGGTGGTGTCCATGATCGCCATGAACATGGCCATCACGAACACGACGCTGACCGCGACCCGCTGGCTCACCGGCCCCATGCTCCCCGATCGAGGCGGGTCCCATCCCGACCCCGAGGGCATGGAGCGTGTCCATGCCCTCGGGGCGTCACCGACGGCTCAGCTGCAGCCGCTGGTGCCTCCGCAGTTGAGGCACTTGTAGCAGGCCCCCGAGCGCACCATCAGGCTGCCGCAGTCGCTGCAGGAGGGGGCGTCCTCCTGGTTGAGGAACGCGGTGGGCGCGGTGCGGCTCACCACCGGCACGTCGTGGCGCGCCGCCGGCGTCGCGGGCGCCGCCACGATGCGCGTCTCCAGCTCGGGCTCGTCACCGGGCTCGGTGCCGTCGCGGCGGATGATGCCCAGCGCGTCGCGCTCCTCCCAGGGAAGGAAGCGCGAGGCCAGCCAGCGGAAGATGTAGTCCATGATCGACTTGGCGATCGGGATCTCGGGGTTGCCGGTGTAGCCGCTGGGCTCGAACCGCGCGTGCGAGAACTTGTCGACCAGCACCTTGAGCGGGACGCCGTACTGCAGGGTGAGCGAGATCGCGGTGGCGAAGCTGTCCATCAGGCCGCTGACCGTCGACCCCTCCTTGGCCATCTTCACGAAGATCTCGCCGGGGGTGCCATCCTCGTAGAGGCCGACGGTGATGTAGCCCTCGTGGCCGCCGATCTCGAACTTGTGGGTCACCGCCTGGCGCTCCGAGGGCAGGCGGCGGCGCAGCGGCCTGTCGGCGATCTGCTTGGCGCCGGTGGTCCTGGCGATCGTGGTGCCCACCGGCTGGCTGCGCTTGCTGCCGTCGCGATAGATGGCGAGCGCCTTGAGCCCCATCTTCCAGCCGTCCATGTAGGCGCGCTCGACGTCGTCGACGGTCGCGTCCTGCGGCATGTTCACGGTCTTGCTGATCGCACCGCTCAGGAAGGGCTGCACCGCACCCATCATGCGCACGTGGCCCTGCCAGGCGATGGAGCGGGCGCCGCCGGCGGGCTTGAAGGCGCAGTCGAAGACGGCGAGGTCCTCCTCGCGCAGGTGGGGCGCGCCCTCGATGGTGTCCTTGGCGTCGATGTGGGCGACGATGTCCCTCACCGCGGCCTCGCCGTAGCCGAGCCGGCGCAGCGCCAGCGGCACGGTGCCGTTGACGATCTTCAGCATGCCGCCGCCGACCAGCTTCTTGTATTTGACCAGCGCGATGTCGGGCTCGACCCCGGTGGTGTCACAGTCCATCATGAAGCCGATGGTGTTGTGGCTGACGAAGCCGTTGGCCACGTAGGTGACGTTGTCCGGCACGGAGAGGTCGAGGGTGAGGTCCTCCTCGCCCAGATTCACCGTCTCCACCTCGTCGTAGAAGAAGGCCAGCGACTGCCGGAGCCCGACATCGCCGGTCCGCTCCAGCAGCGCGGTCGCGACGCGCCTGGTGACCGTTCCGCCGCGGCGGTACTCCATGAGCAGGGTCTTGCGCAGCGCGTCGTTCTCCGGTGCCAGCGCATCGATGGCCTGCCGCGTGATGGGCACATGGTCGTGGCGCGACGACTGACGGTGGTCACCGGCTCCGCAGAGCGCGCGCTTGCGGGCCGAGACGAAGCCCACCTCGTCACCGAAGCGCGCCCCCACGGCGACGTTGAGCAGGCGGACGCGGTACTTCGGCCGCGCTCCCCAGGACCCGCTGCCGGGCTGGTGGACATCGAGGGTGGTGACGAACCCCAGCGCCAGGAGCAGCGCCTGCATGTCCCGCGCCAGCGACTCGGTCACCGTGGTGAACGATGGGTAGCCGCTGCTGATGGTGCCGTCGGCCTCGAAGAGGCCGCGGGTGAACGCCGCGTAGGCGGTGGGACTGTTGGTGTGCAGGACGGCATCGGGAATGTGGGCCAGCCACCCCTTTCCGCGATGACCGTCTCCGGCGCCCTTCTTGGCGAAGCCGCAGGCCCCCCACCACATCACCAGGCGCACCGAGGTGAACGCGACCTCGATGTACGAGGGCTTGACGGTGATGGTCGCCCTGATGGCGAACAGGCGCTGTCCGAGATCGGCGAGGTGCTCTGCGAGGTCGGCGTCCTGAGGGCTGACGCAGAACCGAAGCTCCTTCGAGTGGAGGGAGCCATCGCCCATGAAGTAGCCGACGAGCTCGGCGAGCTCGGGCGTGACGTACCGCGGCGCCGTGGTCTCGTGGTCCGCCGTCCAGTAGGCGTCGGGGAGAGGCGGGAGCGCCACCGGGACGGGCTCGCCCACCATGCCACCGAGCATCATCGGCACGCGGTCGCCACTGCGCACGTCGGCCAGCCGCCGCCACTGCCACTGGCCGTCGGCGTCGACGACCTTCACCTTGTGGGTGGTGGTTCCGCGGATCCGGTACCCGCGTCGCGTGGCCACCGTCACCACGGGCTCCACGCCGTTCACGTGGAACTTGCTGGCCCGGCGGGGTCCCTCGTGCGTGGCGACCTCGACGTCGAGGTCCTGCCACTTCGCGCCGTTGGGATTCCCCAGGCTGCGCAGCCGCACCAGCCCGCGACTGGTGGTCACGAGAGTGTCGGGTGTCAGGCACCCGGTGGGAGCGAGCACCGTCGCCTGGCCGTTGCGGTAGCCGTGCACCGCGCCGAGCTCGTGGGCCTCGTCCCAGGCGCGCCGGGCGGCGGTGAGCAGCTGGCTCTCGACGTGGTCGTCGGCGATGCGGTAGGCGGCCTCGCGGTGCTTGCCGATCACCCGCAGCATCGGCTGGCGGTTCTCGCCGTAGCCCGCGAAGGGCCCCACCTCGCGGGCGATGCGCGCCGACTGCGCGTACGCCTCGCCGGTCATGATCGCGGTGATGCAGGATGCCAGCTCGCGTCCCTGCGGCGAGTCGTAGGGCGCGCTCCGCGCCATCAGCAGCGCACCGAGATTGGCGTAGCCCAGCCCCAGGGGCCGGAA
>JAQBPH010000121.1:0-7195 GCA_028287625.1 Chloroflexota bacterium
TCCGCGCCTGCTCCACCCAGAGCGCCTGATCCTCCCCGGAACCGGCGCACCCGCCCTACGCCGCGCCCCCTCCGGCGGCGGTGCGCGACGAGCGCCAGAGGGGCCCCTCCCCCCGCCGGACCTCCAACACGAGCCGCGGCACCGTCGCCGGCGGCCGCCCCGGCACCCAGTGCACATCGACCGCCACCTCGATGCGCGCGGCGGCCTCGGCCGCCAGCGCCCGCACCGCGGCCGGCATCCGGCCCGGGACCGAGCGGCCGGTCAGGAAGGTGCAGCGCACCCGCCCTCCGGCGAAGAGCACCACGGCGGTCCCGCCGCGGGCGTGGACCACCAGGCAGGCGTCGGCGGCGACCTCCCCGAGGTGGTCGAGCAGGCCGTCGAGGTCGGCGAAGCGACCGAGCAGGCCGCCGACCGTGGTCCGGCCCGCGAGCAGCTCGGTGGCCGCCTCGGCGCGGTCGGCGTCCAGCTCCACCACCGTGACCCTGCCGTCCCCGCGCGCGGCGCGCCGGTCGAGGCAGCGCAGCGCTCCCCGGAGGTCGCTGACCGCGCCCACGGCGTCGTCGTCGTAGCGTGCCGCGACGATCCGGCCGCCGACCAGCAGCACCAGCGCGCCGTGGTCGGGGCCGTGCAGGCGCACGTAGCCGGTGACGGCGTCGGTCTCCACCGTCCTGAGCAGCCGGGTGACGTCGATGAACGACGTCGGGCCCGTGTACATGGTCGGGCCCAGGAGCACCACGTCGAGCGCTCCGCCCACCATCCCGTCGGTGATCGGCACCGGTCCCACCGCCCTCTCTGGCCCCATCTCCTCCCCCCCGTTCACAGGGCAGGATACGCCAGACGCGCCATATGAGCCAGTCGCACCTACGGCCACGCCCGGGGGGGAGCCTCTACAGAAGCCGCTCCTGGGCGATGGTCTCGCCCTGCCGGCGGCGTCGTCGCGGCACCGGGACCGCTGCGGCGCCGGGCTCGCCGTCCGCCGCGGGATGCTCGACCAGCGCGACCACCCGGGTCTGCATGAACCGCCCGGTGCGGACCGGCCTGCCCGTGCGGGTGACCTCGGCGACCTCGACCACACCGCGGACGGTGCTCACCTCGACCTTCCGGCCGGCGCGGGTGGCGTCGATCTCGTAGGTCCGGACACCGTCGCCGGTGTCGATCACCACCTCGACCCGGTCGCCTTTCATGGATGGATCCTACCCACCCGTCACACCCGCCGTGTGCTCTCACCGCCGGGTGAGGCCGATCTCACCTCACCGGGTGCGAAATGTCCGTGGCCGGGGGCTTCTGCCCACTCCCACGGCCGCCGAGAATGGCCTCATGCCCATCGATGGCGGAGGTGGAAGGCGTGAGCGCGACAACGACCCGGAAGCGATGGCTGGCCACCCTGCGCGGCAGCGCCCTGCTGCTCGCCCTGGCCGCGCTGATGGTGCTCCTCACCGGCCTCGGCGCCGTGGTCCTGCAGCGCGCGGGGTAGCAGCTACTCCTCCGCCGCCGGCGTCTCCGAGTAGCCGGGGAACCGCCATGCCATCTGCGGTGCCAGCAGGCCGCCGTGACCGAGCCCGGCGAGGTACGCAGGGTCGAGGTCCTCGCCGGCGAAGAGGCGGGTGAGCAGCAGGTCCAGGGCGGTGCGACGGCTGAACATCCCGCAGGAGGCGACGCCGATCACCGGCCGTCCCTCCAGGGTGGCGATCCAGTAGCTGCTGCCGGGGTGCACCGGCAGGCCGCGGCGCACCTCCACCGCCCCCGCCTCGAGGGCCGCCTGCCAGGTGACGTCCAGCGGGTCGGTGGACGCGACCCCGACCGCGAGCACGATGTCGGCGCCCTGCACGGCCTCGAGGAGCGCGTCGCGGGTGGCGGCACGGTCGCCGGCGGCGTAGACGACCTCGCCCGCGCGGCCGCCGAACCAGGCGACCTTGGCGCGCAGCGAGGTCTCGAACCGCGCCCGGGCGGTGGCGTCGAGCCGCTCGCGCACCACCGCCGACACGGTGAGGGGCAGGAAGCGGCGCACCGTCATCACGTGCCCGGCGTGCACCCCGGCACCGGCCTGCCGCTCGGCGCCGGCGAGCACCGCCTCGGCGACGCCGAGCGGGGTGATCTTCACCCCGGCGACGGCACGGCCCGCGTCGATGGGGATGCCGTCGGGGAGGGCGAACACGGTGACGTCGGTGATGGCGTTCATCGCGTCCAGCGCGGCGGCGTCGACGCGCAGCAGGCCGCGGTGCTCGGCCGAGAGCCGCACCTGCGACTCCACCGGGCGGCCGACGCGCACCCCCTCGCCGGCGACGGCGGCGGCCAGCCGCACCGCGGCGGTGTCCTCGTCGACGTCGCCGGGGTCGAGCCAGAGGAGGTGCAGCTCGTCCTCGCCCGACGCCTCGAGGACGAGGGCGTCGGCGCGCTCCAGCCGGTGGCCCTTCAACCGCGCCGGGCGGCTGCCGGGGCCGAGCACATCGCGGCAGAGGATGGCCCCCACCCAGCGCAGGGGGGCCTGGGCCACCTCGTCGGTGCGGAGCACCTCGAGACGCATCAGGAGGCTCCCGCCGCCGCCGCCGGGGCGGTGACCGCGAGCGAGCCGCCAAGCCGGCCGCGGCGCACCGCCACCACCTCGCCGAGGATGGCGAGGGCGATCTCCTCGGGGGTGCGGGCGCCGATGTCGAGCCCCACCGGGCTGTGCACCCGGGCGATGTCGGCGTCGGTGAAGCCCGACTCGCGCAGCCGCGCCACGCGCTTGCCGTGGGTGGTGCGGCTGCCGATGGCACCGATGTAGCCGACCGGGCCGCGCAGCAGGCAGTCGAGGGTGGGCTCGTCGAACTTGGCGTCGTGACTGAGGCACACGGCGGCGTCGCGGGGCCCGAGGCGGAGCCCGGGGAGGGCGTCGTCGGGCCAGCGCGCCACCAGCTCGTCGGCCTCGCCCAGCCGCTCCTCGGTGAGGAAGGCGGTGCGCGGGTCGATGACCACCACCCGGTAGCCGAGCACCTTGGCGAGCCGCACCAGGGCGATGCCGATGTGGACGGCGCCGACCACCGCCAGCAGCGGGGCGGGGACGTGGGGCTCGACGTAGAGCGGCACCCCCTCGACCTCCTCGATGCCCGGCTGGCCGGACTCGAGCCGGGTCGCAGCGGCGCCCGCGGCGGCGGAGTCGAGCTCGGCCGAGCCGAGGCTGCCGGCCAGCCGGCCCGCCTCGTCGACGACCGCGGTGCTCCCCGCGTGGTCGCCCTCGAGCACGGTGAGCACCGCCGCCGGCCGCTTCTCGTCCAGCGCGGTGCGCAGCGCCGCCTGCGCCGGGTCGGCCGCGTCCCAGCGGAGGGTGTGGAGGAAGACGTCCACGGTGCCGCCGCAGGCCAGCCCCACCTCCCAGCCGAGCTCGTCGCTGATGCCGTAGTGGAGGACACGCGGGCGGGCCCGGCCCTCGAGGGTCGCGCGGGCCTCCTCGACCACCGCTCCCTCGAGGCAGCCGCCGCTCACCGAGCCCACCATGCGGCCGTCTCGCGCGACCGCCATCCGCGCCCCCACCGGGCGTGGGGTCGATCCGCTGGTCCGCACCACCGTCGCCACCGCGACCTCGGGGTCGGCGGCGGCCCATTCGTCCAGCGTCGTCAGCAGCTCGCGCACGTCATCGAACCTCAGTCACCGGCCAGCACCGGGCCGCCGTCCCGCCCGGCGACCGGGACCTCCGGCTCGGCGAGCAGGCGTCGGTAGTCGTCCGGGGTGTCGACATCGAGCGCGGCGTCCTCCACCGAAAGGGTAGCGACCATGCCCGGAACGGCGCGCAGCAGCGCCCGCAACCCGGTGTCGCCGCGCGCCGCCAGCAGCTGCGGCCAGAGCCGGCGGTCGGCGACCACGGGCGGTTGGAGCACGCCCCCGGAGCTCGCCGCCGCGGCGGGCAGGCCGCTGCGCCGGTGACGCTCGAGCACCGCGTCGACCAGCGCCGCGCCGACCCGGGGCTGGTCGCCGAGGAGGATGGCGACACGCTCGATCTCGGGGCCGAGCGCGGCCACCCCGGTGCGCAGCGACGCCCCCATGCCCTCGGCGTGATCGGCGGCGACCACCACCCGCACGCCACGGGTGTCGACGGCGGCGCCGATCCGCTCCGCCTCGGCGCCGAGCACCAGGACGAGCTCGTCGAGGCGCGCCCCGCGGGCGGCGGCGAGCGCGGTCCCGAGCAGAGTGGTCCCGGCCAGCGGCAGCAGCTGCTTCGGACGGCCCATCCGTCGCGAGGCCCCGGCGGCGAGCACCACTCCTGCGGTCCGCATCCCTCCATCATGCGCGCCGCGCCGGCGGCGGGCGAGCACAATGCAGGGCGGAACCCGCCGCCTCAGGGGAGCCCGGAGTGCACATCGAGGACACCTTCGCCGTCGACGCCCCCGCGGACCGCGTCTTCGCCTTCCTTCTCGACGTGAACAGCGTGCTCGGCTGCGTGCCCGGCGCCGAGCTGTCCGAGATGCTCGAGGACAGCAGCTTCCGCGGGCGGGTCCGGGTCCGCGTGGGCCCGGTCAGCGTCGCCTACCAGGTCACCGGCCACGTGGTCTTCCGCGACGACTCCGCCCGCACCGCGGTGCTCGAGGCGGAGGGGCGCGAGGCCGGCGGCTCGGGGTCGGCCCGGGCGGTGATCACGGTGACCGTCGGCGAGCGGGGCGAGGGCGCGGAGGTGCTCATGGTCACCGAGCTCACCGTGGTGGGCAGGGGGGCGGAGACCGACCACGGCGCGGTCGAGGAGGTCTCGCACGGCCTCCTCGGGCAGATGGCCGCCTGCATCGGCGCCCGGCTCGCCGAGCCGCAGCTGCCGCTGCCCACGCCGACCCTCTCCACCGTGCCCGACCAGCCGCCCACCCCGGTTGACCGGGCCCTCTCGCTCGCCCGCGACCGGCCCGTGGCGCTGGCCTCGGCGGGGGGCGCGGCCGCCGCCGCCCTGGTGGTGGCGATGCTGCTGAGGATGCGCGGCCGCCGCGGGTGAGTCAGCGCCTGAGGCTGCGCCGGGGGAGGTCGGCGAGGCGGCGGCCCAGCTCGTCGAGGGCGTCGACGTTGTGCGCCGCGAGGAAGTCGTCGCAGAAGGGCAGCGCCGCCGCCATCCCCCGCGCCTCGGGCGCGTAGACGTCGGAGCCCAGCAGCGGGTTGAGCCAGATCAGCCGGTGGCAGCTGCGTGAGAGCCGCGACATCTCCCGCTCCAGGACGGCGACCTCGCCGCGGTCCCACCCGTCGCTGATGATCAGCACCACGGCACCGTGGCCCAGCACCCGCCGGGCGTAGCGGCGGTTGAAGCTGCGCAGCGACTCGCCGATGCGGGTGCCGCCGCCGATGTCGTGCACCTGCTCGGCGGTGTCGGCGAGGGCGTCGTCGATCTCGCGGCGGCGGAGCAGGTGGGTGATCCGGCTCAGGCGTGTCGAGAACACGAAGGTGTCGACCCGCTCCCGGCGGGCGACGGCGTGGGCGAAGACCAGCAGTGCCCGCGAGTAGCGCTCCATCGAGCCGCTGACGTCGCAGATGATCACCAGCGGCCGGCGCCGGATCCGCCGGCGGGCCCGCTCCAGCGCGACCGCATCGCCCCCGCTGCGGGCCGCCCGGCGCAGGGTGCGGCGCAGCTCCACGCGCCCCCGGCGACCGGGCTGCCAGCGCCGGGTGCGCCGCTCCGCCAGCCGCCAGGGCGCCTGCCGCAGCAGGTGGCGGACCTGCTGGGTCTCTTCCCAGGTCAGGTCGCCGAAGTCGCGGGAACGGAGCAGCTCCTGGGCGCTGTAGCCGGAGCTGCTGGCCACCCGCGGGGTGGTCTCCTGCTCGCGGGGGATCTCCGACTCGGGCAGCCCCAGCCGCGCCAGCCAGGCGCGCGCCTTCTCGGGATCGAGCGGCAGGGGACGGCTGCGCATGGGGATCGCCCCCGCCCCGATCGAGCTCCCGGGTCGCGACCAGTAGAGGTCGAAGGCGGCGTCGAAGATGCCGATCTCCTCGCGGCGGCAGACGTAGACGGCGCGCAGGGCGTCGCGCATCTGGTCGAGGTCGCCGATGTCGACGCAGCCCAGGGCCGCCATGCCGTCGATGGTGCGGTCGGGCCCCACCCGCAGCCCGGCGTCGCGAAGCAGCTCGCCGAAGCCGGCCAGCCGCACCACCAGGTCGCCCCGGCGCTCCGAATCAGGCGGGCTGGTCACGCATCAGGTCGGGGATGGCCTGGCGCACCGTCTCCAGGTCCTCCTGGTACTTCACCGCGGCGCCCATGGTGGATTCCAGCGCGTCGGCGTCGGAGCCGTCGGAGCCGATCGCCGCCAGCGAGCGCGCCCAGTCGACGGTCTCCGCCACCCCCGGGAGCTTGTAGAGGTCCATGCCGCGCAGCCCCTGCACCAGCCCCGCCACCCGGCGGGCGAGCCGCTCGGAGACCTCGGGGGCGCGGGCCCGGACGATGGCCACCTCGCGCTCCAGCTCGGGGTAGTCGATCCAGTGGTAGAGGCAGCGCCGCTTGAGCGCGTCGTGGACCTCGCGGGTGCGGTTGCCGGTGAGCACCACGAACGGCGGCCGCTCGGCGCGCACCGTGCCCAGCTCGGGGATGCTAATGGCGAAGTCGGCGAGCAGCTCCAGCAGGAAGGCCTCGAACTCCTCGTCGGAGCGGTCGATCTCGTCGATGAGCAGCACCGGTGCCACGCTGTCCTGGTTGTCGATGGCGTCGAGCAGCGGGCGGCGGAGCAGGTACTCGTCGCTGAAGAGGTCGCGCTCGGCCTCGGCGCGGGCGTCCTCCCCGCCGGAGGCGTCGAGCAGCCGGATGTGGAGCAGCTGCCGCGCGTAGTTCCACTCGTAGGCGGCGTGGGCGAGGTCGATGCCCTCGTAGCACTGCAGCCGGATCAGCCGGGCGCCGAGCAGCCTGGCCATGGCGCGGGCCAGCTCGGTCTTTCCCACCCCCGCCTCGCCCTCGACGAAGAGCGGCTTGCCGATCCGCAGCGCCACCAGGATGGCGGTCGCCAGGCGGCGGTAGCAGAGGTAGGCCTGCTCGCCGAGGCGGGAGACCACCTCGTCGACGCTGTCGGGCATGGACGGCGTGGAGCGCATGGGGGACAGGGAGAGGGAATCGCCCCCGGAAGGGGCTGGGAGCGTGCTCGACACGCCCCCAGGTTACCTCCCGGGGGTCGATCGGGTCGGGTTCAGCCGGCGGCGGCGGTCTCCAGGGCGCGCCGGGTGATGACGGCGGCGAGCGCCCGCTTGTACTCGGCGGTGGCACGCA
>JAQBPH010000132.1:0-3175 GCA_028287625.1 Chloroflexota bacterium
GCGCGCCCCACAGCCGCGACGACGCGCACCCCGCGGCGGTGCGCCTGCGCGACGCCAAGGCCTGCCAGATCTACGAGGGGACCAACCAGATCCAGCGCCTGGTGATCGCCCGGGAGCTGCTCCGCGGGTAGGCTGGCGGCCCCTCACGTCGGAGCGGCGCGCGAGACCGGCATCGTCATAATCGGAGGGATCGGAGCGGCGACGGAGAAGGACACAGAGGGACCGACCGTGGACATCCGGCTCGACGAGGAGCAGCTGATGGTGCAGGCGTCGGTCCGCGAGCTGGTGCGGGCGCGTATCGCTCCCCGGGCCGCCGAGATCGACGAGACCGAGGAGTTCCCGTGGGACGTCGTCGAGATGTTCCGCCAGCAGGACCTCTTCGCGCTTCCCTTCCCGCCCGAGTACGGCGGCCTCTCCGGCAGCGCCCTCACCCTCAACGTCGCCATCGAGGAGGTCGCCAAGGCCTGCGCCACCAGCGCCCTGATCCTCGCGGTCCAGGCCCTGGGGGGCTACCCGATCATGATCGCCGGCAGCGGTGAGCAGAAGGAGCGGTGGCTTCCCGACCTCGCCTCCGGGCGCAAGCTCGCCGCCTACGCGCTCAGCGAGCCGGGGGCGGGGAGCGACCCGGGCGGGATGGTGACCCGGGCGATCCGCCGCGGCGACGACTACGTGCTCCGCGGCTCCAAGATCTGGATCACCGACGGCGGCGTCGCCGACACGATCGTGGTCTTCGCCACCACCGAGCCGGGCTCGCGCACCAAGGGCATCAGCGCCTTCGTCGTCGACGCCAGGAACGCCCCCGGGCTCACCGCCACCGCCATCCACGGCAAGCTCGGCATCCGGGGGAGCAACACCGCCGAGCTGCACTTCGACGACGTGGTGGTGCCCGCCGAGAACCGGCTGGGCGAGGAGGGCGAGGGCTTCCGCATCGCCATGCGCGTGCTCGACCGCTCCCGCCCCGGAGTGGCGGCGCAGGCGCTGGGGATCGCCCAGGGCGCGCTCGACTACGCGGTCGGCTACGCCCGCGAGCGCCAGCAGTTCGGCAGGGCGATCGCCGAGTTCCAGGGCCTCCAGTTCATGCTCGCCGACATGGAGGCGCAGACCGCCGCCGCCCGGGCGCTGGTCTACCACGCCTCCTCGCTCATCGACCAGAAGAGCCCGGACGTGGGCCATGCGGCCGCGATCTGCAAGCTCTTCGCCGCCGACACGGCGATGAAGGTCACCACCGACGCGGTGCAGATCCTCGGCGGCTACGGCTACGTCCGCGAGTACCCGGTGGAGCGGATGATGCGCGACGCCAAGATCACGCAGATCTACGAGGGCACCAACCAGATCCAGCGCGTCGTCATCGCGCGGGACCTGCTCCAGGGGTAGCCGGCGCTCGATGTGACAGCGCTGTGACAGCGGTGTCAGGGTGCCTGTGCTGGTGCGCTACCCTGGGGCCGAGCCGGGGGTGAAACAAACCGTCCGCCTCCGGCGTTTGGCAGAGAGTACGGCGTGCCGGCGGGAACCGGTGCGATCCACCACAGCCGGTGTGGCCGTCACGGCCGAGCCGCCCTTTCCCAGACGTCCCTCTCATGGCAAGTACCACGCGCCGACGACGGCGCTCGAGCTATGACCTCGTCCCGACCTGGGTCACCCGGGGCCGGGTGCTGCTCGCCAGCCTCCTGCTGGTGGTCGGCTTGGTGGGGGGCTACGGGACGCGCCTGGTGCTCTCGCTCGCCCATCTCTTCGGCGAGAACCCGATCTCGGTGATCACCGACATCATCCACCACGGCTCGGACGGCTCCGGCGCGGTGGCCAACAAGTTCGCCAGCGGTCAGCGGGTGAACATCGCCCTGTACGGCTACGGAGGCAGCGGCCACGACGGCGCCTTCCTCTCCGACTCGATCATGGTGATCTCCATCCAGCCTCGCGGCGACGGGAACAAGCCGCAGATCGCGCAGATCAGCATCCCTCGCGACCTGTTCGTGCCCATCCCCGTCGGGGGAGCCGAGAAGACCTACTACGCGCGCGTCAACGAGGCCTACTCCATCGGGCAGGCGGGGCTGCCGGTCTCGTCCGCCGACTACAGCGGCGACCAGGGCGGCGGGCGGCTCGCCGACGCCACCCTCTCCCGGATCCTCGGGATCCCCATCGACCACTTCGTGGGGCTCGACTTCACCGCCTTCAAGTCGGCGGTCGACTCGGTCGGCGGCGTCGACATCAACGTCGAGCACACCTTCACCGACAACAACTACCCGCGCGGCGAGTGTGACGACCCCCAGCACCCCGACTGCGCGGTCGAGACCATCCACTTCAACGCCGGCCCGCAGCACATGGACGGCGCCACCGCCCTGATCTTCGCCCGCTCCCGCGAGTCCGCCGATCCCCTCGAGGGCACGAACTTCGCCCGCAACAAGCGGCAGCAGCTGGTGCTCAGCGCCATCAAGCAGCGGGTGCTGAGCGTCGGCGGCCTGGGCAACCTCCCCAATCTGCTCAGCAGCCTCGGCGACCACGTCAGGACCGACCTTCCCCTGGGCGACGCGCTTGCGCTCTACGAGCTGGTCAAGGGCGTCGACACCACCAGCTTCGAGCACGTCAGCGTCGACAACAGCAACTTCATCTACGACTGCGGGCCGCCCTACGGGACCGCCGCCTGCCCGGCCGCGTACGAGTATCCCTACGACCGCAGCTTCGGCACCCTGCAGCACTTCGTCCAGAACATCTTCCCGTCCCCCGGCGCCATCGCCGAGCATGCGCCGGTCTCCGTCGTCGACGGCAGCGGTCGCACCCAGGGTGGGTCGAAGCGGTGGGCCTCGCTGTTCTCGAACGCCGGCCTCTCGGCGACCGACGGCGGCTCGGGCCGGGTCTCGCCCACCACCCGGGTGATCGACGCCAGCGGGGGCAGGAACGCGAGCACGGCGCTCTGGCTGGCGCGGTACTTCGGCGTCCAGGTGGAGACCCCGGCGCCGGCCACCCCCGCCCCGGGCGCCGCCGCAGCCCCCGGCGGGATCACCCTGGTGCTCGGCCAGGAGGAGGAGCGGTCCTTCTACGGATCCGGCGGTGCCGCCGGCGCCTCCACCGGCCCGGTCAGCGGGGTCCCCGCGCCGGGCACCGGCACCACCGCCCCGCGCCGCTCCACCGCCGCGCCGGCCACGCCGAGGCCGGCCGCTCCCCCGACCCCGACCGCGGC
>JAQBPH010000157.1:0-9192 GCA_028287625.1 Chloroflexota bacterium
CCTGGGCGAGCCCGCCCCCGGCCCCGGGGGCCTGCTCCTCCCCCCCACCCCCGCGGTGCTCGCGGGCACCCCGAGCTGGGACTTCCACCGGCTCGGCATCGAGCGGCAGCGCTCCGACACCATCCGCCGGGCGGCGCGGGCGGCGTCACGGCTGGAGGAGGCGGGGAGGATGCCAGCCGCCGAGGCGCGGGCGCGGCTGCAGGCGGTGCCCGGGGTGGGCGTCTGGACGGCGAACTCGGTGGCCCTGGCCGCGCTCGGCGACGCCGACGCCGTGCCGCTGGGCGACTGGAACCTCCCCCACACGGTGAGCTTCGCGCTCACCGGCAGGCCGCGGGGGAGCGACGCCGAGATGCTGGAGCTGCTCGCCCCCTACGCCGGCCACCGCGGCCGGGTGCTGCGGCTGCTCCTCGCCGCCGGCCTGCGGGCGCCGCGCTTCGCCCCCCGCCGGCCGGTCCGCGACTTCCGCGCGATGTGAGAGGGCGGAAGCACCACCACCCTGCCCGACAGCGAGGGCGCCCGGCGGTGCGCATACAGCTCGTCAGCGCGCTCGCCGACGGCGGCGGGCTGTCCTCGCCGTCGTGGCGACGTCTCTTCGACCGGGTGCGCCGGGAGCCGTTCGTGCCGGCTTCCGGCGTGACACCGACGGGGGCTGGGGCTTCTTTGACGAGCGGCGTTCACGGCCCCTCGATCCGGACCTACCGGGCGGCCTTCGTGAGTCTGCGCGAGTTCGCTGTCATGGGCGACGAAGTGACCGGTCTGATCCGCGCGATCATGGCTGACCTGCTGCATTTGCGCTAACCCGTGATCAGCACGGGTATTCCGGTACAACGGGTCCACACCGGGTGGCGAGTCTGAAAGTGTTGCCTGACCGGCGGGGTGCGACAATATGCGTCCGCCATGACGGACCCCGACACCACGGCGAAGCTGGTAGCGACCTTTGGCAACGTGGCCAGCACTTACGACACGGCGATCCCCTACTTCGCCACGTTCGGGCGATGGCTCGTCGACGTCGCGCGAGCGTCCCCGGGCGAGATGGTCGTGGACGTCGCGGCAGGTCGTGGCGCCAGCACGATCCCGGCCGCAGAGGCGGTTGGACCGCGTGGGCGCGTCCTGGGCATCGACCTCGCTGGCGAGATGGTCGCTGCGCTCGGGGAGGAGATCCGGCGCCGGAGGATCACCAATGCCTCCGCTGAGCGCATGGACGCGGAGAAGCTCGACCTGGCCGACGCCTCGTGCGACCTGGTCCTCTGTGGCTTCATGCTGCAACTCCTTCCCGATCCGTCCGTGGTCGTGGCGGAATTCCGTCGAGTCCTCCGCTCCGGAGGGCGGTGTGCCGTCTCCGTGCCCCTGGCAGGTCGCGGCACGGCAAGCCTCCTTCACGACGTGATGGCCCGCTACGTGAGCGGCACACCGACGTCGTCCCTGGTCATGTCGACCCGCACACCTGCCGGCCCTCCCCGAGACATCGGCCGGCTGCTGCGCCATGCCGGCTTCGACAACGTCACGGTCATCGACGGCAGCGCCACCTTCTGTGTGCCCAGCCCTGACGCATGGTGGCGGTGGGCGTCGTCAACTGGGATCGACCTGCTCTTCGAGACCGTCCCTACGGAGATGCGGGAGGAAGCGCGGGCGGCAGCCCACGACCACGTCCGCAGGGCCATCGGATCTGGAGGCTTGAGCCTCGAACAGAGCGTCCGATTCGCGACCGGGAGCATCCCTTGACATGACCCCTCAGAAACGGGAGCAATGTTCCCCATTCGGTGCCGTCCGACCGCCTCCTCAGGGGCTTCCACCCCGGCGACGCCCCCTTGCCGGGGTGGAGACATCCCCACTGCTGCCTCGTATCCTGGACCATCGTGACAGGAAACCAAGTAGGCGATGACCACATGACCCATCGGCGGCGCCTCACCCCAGAGCGACGATCCTATCTCGAGAGGAGGGCAGAGGAACTACATGTTGAGGGAAATCGGCGCCACCTTTCCCCACACCAGATCGTAGATCAGGTCGTGGCGGAGTTTCCTGAGGCGTCCCCCTCTGTGCATCTACCGCCTGGCATACGGATGGCCGCAGCGGACCGCGCTCGAGGGTCTCGGAGTGGGCCTCCTCCTCGCCGCCGGCCTGCGGGCGCCGCGCTTCGCCCCCCGGCGGCCGGTCCGCGACTTCCGCGCGATGTGAGAGGGCGGAAGTCCACCACCACTGCCCGACAGCGAGGGCGCCGGCGAATAGATGGCGCGAGGCTGTCGCAGAGCACCCCGTCGAAGTCGAAGATGACGTGGCGGTAGCGGCGGAGGGTTGTGTGCGCCGAAGTCATGCGGCCTCGACCGGGAAGTTCCGTCGTACTTCCTCTGCGGTCGGCATGGAGGTGCCTGCGCCATGGCGCTGCACACAGATCGCGGCAGCCGCATTCGCGAAGCGCACGGCATCGACAAGCTCGTGACCGAGCGCCAGCTGGGTCGCCAAGCCTCCAACAAAGCAGTCGCCGGCACCCGTCGTGTCCACGGCGTTGACGCGATGTCCTGTCACGATCAGCCGCTGATCGCCCTCCACTGCAACTGCGCCCTGTGCCCCCAGTGTGACGATGACAACCTGGTTCGGGTGTACGCACAGCCGCGTGGCTGCCGCCGCAATCGCGTCGACATCCCTTTCTGCAGCCGGCTCCTCTGAGCTGAGGGCCGCCAACTCCAGCTGGTTGAGGACGAGAACGTCCACGAGGGAGAGGAGGCGCTCTCCTGCTGGTGTTGCGGGTGCCGGGTTCAGGACGGTCGTCGCACCGACGGTTCGCCCCAATGAGAAGGCGGCGCCGACGGCCTCGAGAGGCACCTCGAACTGGCTGACCAGAACATCGTCCGCCTCGATGTCGACACCCTCCAGATCGCTCGGTCCCAAGAGTCCGTTGGCGCCAGACACAACCACGATCGAATTGTCCCCATGACCATCGACCACGATCACTGCCGTGCCGGTGGGAGCCACGCTGGTGCGCCCGACATGGCTGACGTCCACACCCTGCCCAGACAGGAAGGCGTACAGTTCGTCGCCGAACCGATCGGTGCCCAGCTTTCCCACCATCACCGTGGGGACCCCCAGCCGTGCCGTCGAGACAGCCTGGTTGGCTCCCTTGCCCCCGGGAAAGAATCCCAGGTTTCGCCCCATGACCGTCTCGCCGACACGGGGACGGCGGTCAGCGGTCGCCACCACATCCATGTTGATGCTGCCCACGACGATGACCTTGGCCATGTATGTCCTCCCGCCTGCGGACGCCCTCAGCGACGCCGTCCGCGATCACCGCCTTGCAGGTGGTCGAGAAGAGGCGACCGTACAGCCAGTAGTCCGACTCCTGACGCGGTCGCACGAACGGCTCGCAGTCAGCCGCGATCTCGACAAGTCGTGCCGGCGCAAACCTCTCGCAGGAGCACCAGACGAGGCTCTCTCATCCGGCGCCCGCGAGGCGATCTTCCAGCTCCCGTCGCGACTCCTCGGGTAGGCCGAGCGCATGGGCGATGCTACCGAGGATCTCTGACGTCGGGATGTCACGGCCGGCCTCGAAGCGGCTGACCGTTGGCTGACGGACATCCAGCCTCTCCGCGAGCTGTCTCTGGGTCAGCCCGGCAGCATGGCGCAGGCGCAGCAGGCGAACGCCCACCTCCGTGCACTGACGCTCGAGCCAGTGGCCGACGCTGTCGTAGGCGAGACGAACTGTTCCACTCGTCGAAGGCAGGCGTGAGCGTGTCCGGGTTGATCATCGGGGCAACTCCGCGAGCTGTCCGGCCCACCATGCCAGGAGGGAGTGGCGCGGGAGGGTGATGAGATCCTCGTCGTCCGGAAGGTCGATCTCCGCCCGATGCGCGGCGGTGGCGCGCTTCCCCAGCACCAAGACCCACTCCTCGACGACGTCGATCCCCCAGATCTTCGGACATGGGGTCGGGTCACTCGGGCGGGCTCGATGGCCGGTTGGCGAGCTCGCGGCGGACGTCGCGGACGAGTTCGGCCAAGGCCTCACCACGGACGGCGCGAGCGCGGAGCCGCTCGAAGATGTCGAGGTAGCGGGCGACCTCGTCGAGCTCATGCACCTGCACCTCCCGCGTTGCCAGCGAGATGAGGACGGTCTGATCGTCCATCATCGTGAAGCTCGTCGGTGTCGGCACCATGGCGCTGACCGGCACGACCCCGACCTCTACATGGCTCATCACCGCAGCGAGGAGGACTCTGTCGAGCTGCTCGCGCAAGACCTCCGGCGGGACGTCGGAGGTGCGCAGCGCGACTTCGCCGAAGATCAGCGAGAACCGCTTGGTGCGATCCTGCAGGACCTCCTGGCGCTGGATCCTCCCCGTGACGATCCCCTCGACGTCACTGAGACCGGGGACGTCCCACACGCGACACATTTCCCGGATGTAGGCCGGGGTCTGGAGCAAGCCCGGCACGAGATGCTCGGTCCAAGAACGCACTGCGCTCGCCGACCGCTCCATCTCGCCATAGCGGTGCTGATGCTGGCGGAGGCCCGCCCGGTGGAGCCGGCGCCAGAGCGCGATCTCGACACGGTGCTCGGCGAGGTGGTCGAGAACGTCCTGGCGGACCTCGGCTGACACTCCAAGGGCGTCAAGGTAGCGGGCGACGAGTTCGACGGTGGGGGTCTGAGACTCCAACTCGAGCTTCGAGACCCGCCCCTGACTGATCCCCACGCGTGCGGCCATCTCCGTCTGCCGGATGCCCGCAGCTTCGCGGAGCATCCGCAACCGATTTCCGACGGTGCGCCGCTCCGGAGGCGTCGCCGACCCGCCCGCCTCTCCTGCGGCGGTGGAGGAGTGGGGCCGACGGGTCACGTCAGACAGAGGCCCTCAGCGCCGCACGCTCGACCGCAGGCGGCGGGACGGGTGTGCGACGCCACGCAGCGAGATAGTCGCGGAGCGACACCGACGAGGCGAGTGCCTGGTCGCGCATCTCGCGGTACCGGGCCACCTCGCTCGGATCTGTGATGACGTCGCCGCCGAGCCAGTGCCCGATCTCGTCGTAGACCATCACGACGACCGTCCTATCGTCGAGGAGGTAGAAGTCCGGCGGCCGACGGCCGAAGGGCGTCTCCTCCCAGGTGTCGCGATGAACGAGGTGGATCTCCTCGCCAGCGAGAGCGTTGGCCGTGTACCCCCACTCGATCTCGTAGCGGAGGTAGGGGGTCAGGGGACCGGCAATGGCGTGGACCCGTATCCGACGCTTCCCCTGCTCTCGCTCTCCCCGCAGCCGCTCCAGCCAGCCCTCGAGGTTCTGATCGTGAGGGCGGACTGGCTCGCCACGTAGGAACGCGCCGAGCCGAGGCGCCTCGGACTCCACGGTGTACTCGTCGAGCGACTCCAGCCGGAACGATGTCTCGCTCCACTCGCGCAGCACGCGGCGGACCTCCGCCTGTTCAGTCACGGCTCCTACTCCTCCGGCTTCCAGCCGATCAGGCTGGGGTGGTACTCGACGAGTCCCTCGTGGTCGGGCGGCATCACCTGACCGAGCAACTCGGCGGGCGGCCACTCACCCTGGATCCAATAACGACCATCCTCGGAACGCCAGATCTTCGGGCACGGGTCGGCATCGCTGCAGTTGTAGGGATCCGCCACCAGCGTCATCTTCATCCGCGTCACCTCTCTCTACTGGCCATGGGGCGGAGTATGGCGCAAGTATCTAGCCAAGACAAGAGCCGCGCACGCGCCTATGTTGTATCCAAATAGAGTATTCCTTATATTATGGCCATGACCGAACGGACGCCACCTTCCCCCCGGGTACTCGTAGCAGGATGGCGGTCACGAGGCACGGATGCCATGGGTGTCAGACGACGAGGGCCGCGATGGCGCTTCTGGTCCATCACCGCCTGCGTGCTCCTCGCGGTCCTCCTCGTCCACCGCTCCTGGCCGGAGGTGTCCATCCTCTGGTCGATCTTCGAGCTCGTGCGCGTCCTCTGCGGCGACGCTCCCGCGGACGGCATCCCGGTCGCGCTCCTCTGGCTCGACACGGCTCAGGCCGCGAAGGTCAGCGCACCGCCGGCTGAGCCCACACGGGACGCCCGCATCGCGTGGTTGGGCTTGGCGGCCAGTTCTCGATGACGGGGGCAGCAGGGCAGGACGCCATGCTCGACTTCCTCATCTGCTGGCACCTGACGAGCGGTGCCGAGGGGCGCTCCCAGGTCATGGCTGCGCTCCGCCGTAGGGCCGCGGTGCCCGATCACCTCGGCGGTGAGGGGAGCGGCCCTCGACTCTGGTCGTGGTGCACCTCGGTGTGGCTGCCCGGGTGGATGCGAGCCGCCGGGCTCCGGGAGGAGGCACGGGCGCTCCAGAAGGGCGGGGGCGCGATGGTCCCGCGGGCTCGGCTGGCTGCGCGGGAGGCGGCCATGCGCCGGACCCGCGGTGCCCCCCTGGTGTGCACCGTGATCGAGCGCGCAGGTGCCGTCGTTGCCGTCGACGCGTCGGGATCCGCAGCGGTCACGTGCTGCGGGGTCGAGGGCGACCGCCCGCGCCTCGCGTACCTCGCCGCCCGCGATGCCGCCTACGTGGCGCTGCGAGACCGGGTCGACCTCGACCGGGTCGTCGCTCGCCTGCGCTGCTCCGGCTTGGCGCTGGTCGACGGCATCACGACGGGGCTGTGTCCACACGCTCTACACGACCGCCTCCCCGGCGGTGAGACGCCCCACGCCACGAACGTGAGACAGGGAGGACCGGTATGCCTGACGTGAGCGAGCCAGCAACCACCGCGACCGTGCCATGGAACGGCGTCGTCTTGCCGGGCTCCAGAGTCCGAGTGTGCGACACCGACGGCGAGCACGAGTACACGATGGTCACCAGGGCCACGGCCGGTGCTCCGCCGGAGTGCGTCTCCACCGGCTCGCCCGTCGGCAGGGCGCTGCTCGGGCGCAGCCCGGGTGAGCAGGTGCGGGTCCAGACCCCGGGCGGCGTCCGACTGCTCACGATCGTGGATGTCGCCGACAGCGCGGAACCATCCTCGGCGGGAAGCGCTCGGGCGTGCCAGGCATGAAGACGAAGCTCCTGCGGAAGAACGCCGCCGAGGACAGGCGAAGGGAGCGTGACGAGAAGCGCGAGCAGCGGCGCCAGCGACGACGCGGCCGAGGCGAGCATCACGGTGCCGCAAGCGCGCCGGCGGCGGGTGGGGCAATGCCCGCCGACCCCGACGCGTCCAGGGTGGCCCACGCAGGCTCTGGGACGAGATCGAGCGCGCCCATGGGTCGTGGGTCGACCTGGGCAGCCCCGACCGAGAGCGCTTCGGGCTCACGGTGACGCCCGACGGTGACCATCTGGCTCGATGACCCGGCGTCCGAGAACCGATGGCGGCTGCCCGACCTGGCGACGATCGCATCGATCATCGCCGCTCAACAGCGGGGCTGGAGCTGGGCTGGATGCCCTTCCCCGAGCCTGGGCTACGAGAGCCGGTGCAGCGACACCGCGTAGTCGCCGCCCGGCAGCCATGGATCCCGCTCCCAGGTGGCCCAGCGCCTCTCCAGGCGCAGCCCGGCGGCGGCGCAGTGGCGGTCGTGGGTGGCCAGGTCGAGCCGCCCCGGCTGGAGCTGGAAGCCGGCCACCAGCGCGCCGCCGGGGGCGAGGTGACGCGCCAGGTTGGCGATCACCGCGCCCTCGGTGCCCGGGGTCAGGAAGATCATCACGTTGCCGGCGAGGACCACGACCTCGAAGCGGCGGAGCCCGCCCCGCTCGCCGGCCACGGTGACAGTGGCGAGGTCGGCCTCGATCCAGGTGAGGCCGGGGGCCTTGCGCCGGGCGGTGCCGAGCATCTCCGGGTCGATGTCGACCCCCACCGCCTCCACCCCGCGCCGGGCCAGCTCGATGGCGACGCGCCCGGTGCCGCAGCCCGCGTCGAGCACCGTGGCCGGCGCGAGAGCGGCGACCAGGTCGGCCTCGCCGTGGACGCCGGGACCGGTGGTCGGTCGCTCGGCGAGCCGGCGGTCGTAGTCGTCACCGCCGTCGGAGCGCGAGCTGAGCCAGCGGTTGGCGCTCAGCGCAGGCCCGACTGCGCGCCCGCGGCGGTGACCAGCGTCGCCCGCCACACCAGCCGCTGGGTGTCCTGCCAGAAGGGGGTGCAGGTGATCAGGGTGAGGTCGTGGCCGTCGGTGGTGGTGAGCTGGGTGACCCTCGACGGGGCCAGCTGCCAGCGGCCGGTGATCTGGTAGGCCCAGGTCTTGCAGCTGCGATCCTGGACGTCGACGATGTCGCCGACGTTGAGCTGGTCGATGTGCTCGTACTCCGGCTCACGGTGGAAGGCGATGATGTCGTTGCCCTTCTGGCCCGGGGCCGCGGTGCCCTGGTAGTGGACCATCGAGCGGTGCAGGAGCAGGTCCCAGGTGCCGTCACCGGCCACCCCGGCGTAGCCGTACTGGGCCAGGCTGGGGAAGGACACCCGGGCGTAGTTGGTCGCCGCGTCGCCGCTGCCGCACTGCCCCGCGTAGTTGGCGGCGCCGCCGCCCACCAGGGCCTGGGAGCCGCCCCGGTTCCACTGGTTGAGGGCGTTGTCGTCCACCCTGTTCCGCTGCCACAGGGCCCAGAGCGGAGGCACGATCATCGCCAGGCCCAGCCCGACGAGGACGAGGCCCGCGAGCACGCCGATCAGGCGGACGGGGCCGAGGCGGCGGCCGGACCGGGGACGGGCGCTGGCGCGGGCACGGGTGGAGGACATCGGAGCCCATCATTCCACCCCCGGGCCCCACCGCGGGCCACAGCCGTCTGGAGGAGCGGAGGCATGAGCGACGACGGCGCCGGCGTCGCCGTGGTCGGCGGCGGATCGGCCGGGCTCGCCGCCGCCCAGGTGGTGGCGGCGAGCGGCCGCCGGGTGGTGCTGGTCGAGTCCGCCCGGCTCGGCGGCGAGTGCACCTGGAGCGGCTGCGTGCCCTCGAAGTCGCTGATCGAGGCCGCCCGCCATGCCCACGCCATCGCCCGGGCGCCGCGCTTCGGCATCGACGCCACCGGGGTGATCGTCGACTTCCCCCGGGTGATGGCCCGTGTGCGCGAGACCATCCGGCGGAGTGCGGCGTACGAGGACGCCGCCCACCTCGAGGCGGTGGGGATCACCGTCCGCACCGGCAGGGCCACGGTGGCCGGTCCCGCCGAGCTGCGCATCGCCGGCGAGCCCGTCGCCGCCGGCCGGAGCGTGCTGTGCACCGGCAGCCGGACGGCGGTGCCCGCGGTGCCCGGCCTC
>JAQBPH010000434.1:0-5185 GCA_028287625.1 Chloroflexota bacterium
AGCGGGTCCTCGACCGCCACCGCCGTGCCCAGGTGGGACACCGGCACCGGCCCCGAGGACCGCTCGCCGGCACGCCACCGGGCGCTCAGACCCCCGCCCTCGAACCGGCGAGCCCGCCCCGCGCCCTGTCGTGCACCGCGTCCATGCCGACGAGTCTACGGAGTTTAGTTGTTCGATGCAACGTTGTTGGACGCAACGATGCGCGCCGCGCGGCCCCTGGATCAGACGTCCGAGCGGGCCAGCTCCTCCTCGATGTCCCTGTTCAGCCGCCCCAGCATGCCGGCCAGCCCGGCGCGCTCCTCGGGGCTCCAGCCGGCCAGCACCCGGCGCAGCGGCGCCTTGCGCGCGGTGCGGATCCTGCGCACCCGGGCGCCCCCCCGCCGGGTCACGTGGAGCAGGGTGCAGCGGCGGTCGGTGGGGTCGGGACGGGTCTCCACCAGCCCGGCCGACTCGAGCCGGGAGAGGTGGCGGCTGACCGTCGACTTGTCGAGCCGGAAGGTGCGGGCCATCTCGCTGACCCGCATCGGACCCTCCTCGGAGAGGACGAGCAGCAGCGGAAAGGTGGCGTGGTCGAGGTCACCCTCGGGACCGTACGACTCCAGCCAGACGCGGCGCAGCGCCCGCCGGATGAGGAGCGTGAGCTCACGCTCGAGGCTCGACTCCGCGGCGTCCTCCTCCTCGCCGTGGGGAGGGGCCTCCAGGGTGCGGTCGACACGGTGCATGGACGGTCCGAGTGTACCCGAGGTCGTTGCGCGGCGCAACGTCCATCCTCGGGCACACTCAGTCCGCCCGCCGTGCCTACCGCTGCTGGCGCGGGGCGAGCATGCCCAGGCCGGTCTGCCAGACGTTCTGCAGCGCGGTCGCGCCCGACTGCATGCCGGCCAGGCCGGCGGTGGCGCCCGCTCGCATGCCGTTCAGGCCGGCGGTGGCGCCGATCCGCCAGGCGTCCTGCGTGGCGGTCAGGGCCGCCTGCCAGCTGTCCAGGCCGGCGTTGGCGCCGATCTGTCCACCCTCCGGACCGGCCGCGGCGTTTGCGGCCGCCTGCCCGCCGCCGAGCACGGGGAGCTGGCCGCCCGTGAGCGAGGCCCCGACGGCGTTCCCGGATGCGTGCGCGGCCAGGCCGGTGTCGGCGCTGGCATTGACCGCCGGGGCGGCGATCGCCAGTACGCCGGCGACCGCGGCGGCGGCGGTGAGACGGTGTCGTGTGGACATTTGCGTATGCACTCCCTTGGTGGTCGATTGGCCTCCAGGATGGGCTGTGGAGCGACCGGGCGGCACTGGCCGCACGGCCTGCCCGGACCGTTCCACGGGACAGCGGCTCGCGCTCCTGCCGGCGTCAGCATGTGGGACGAGCAGTTCGACACCGATGTCCGTCGGCCGCGCGGTCCGGGCGGCGCTCGGCGAGGGTCACTGACCAGCCGGAGATGACACATGTGCGGCATTACGGGATGGATCTCGTTCGACCGTGACCTGGCCCGCCAGCGCGACGTCCTCGACGCGATGACGCAGACGATGGCGTGTCGCGGGCCGGACGCCTCCGGCACGTGGGTGGATGGGCCCGCGGCGCTCGGGCATCGGCGGCTGGCGGTCATCGATCTGCAGGGCGGGTCGCAACCGATGTCGGTGCGGACACCGGCGGGCGAGGTCGTGCTGGTCTACAGCGGCGAGGCGTACAACTACGCCGAGTTGCGGGACGAGCTGCGACGGGCGGGTGAGCGGTTCGAGACGTCGAGCGACACGGAGGTCGTGTTGCGCGGGTACGTGCGCTGGGGGGAGGGGGTGGCGGAGCGGCTGAACGGCATGTACGCCCTCGCCATCTGGGACGGCCGGCTGCGCCGGCTGGTGATGATCCGCGATCGGATGGGGATCAAGCCGCTGTACGTCCACCCCACCCGCGATGGCGTGCTGTTCGGGTCTGAGCCCAAGGCGATCTTCGCCAACCCGCTCGCGTCGCGGGCGGTCCACGCCGACGGGCTGCGCGAGATGCTCGCGTTCGTCAAGACGCCCGGGAACGCGGTGTGGGCGGGGATGCGCGAGATCGAGCCGGGCACGATCGTCACCGTCGACGCCGACGGCATGCGCGAGCGCCGCTACTGGCGGCTCGAGACCAGGCCGCACCTGGACGACCGCGACCAGACCGTCGCGCACGTGCGCGCGCTCCTGGATGACATCGTGCGCCGCCAGCTGGTCGCCGACGTGCCCCGCTGCGTGCTGCTCTCCGGCGGGCTGGACTCCAGCACGATCACCGCCCTGTCCGCCCTGCAGCTGGCCGTGGATGGCGAGCGCGTGCGCACGTTCGCGGTCGACTTCGCCGGCCAGACCGAGCACTTCACGCCCGACGCGCTGCGCCCGACCGCCGATACGCCGTACGTGCACGAGGTCGCGAGGTACGTCGGTTCCGAGCACACCGACATCGTGATCGACCACGGCACGCTCGCCGACCCCGCCGTCCGCCACAGGGTGGTCGTGGCGCGCGACCTGCCCACCGGCCTCGGCGACATGGACGCCTCGCTGTACCTGCTCTGCAAGGCGATCCGCGAACACTCCACGGTCGCGCTGTCGGGCGAGTCGGCCGACGAGATCTTCGGCGGCTACCGTCAGTTCCACGACCTACGCGTCCAGCGCGCCCACGCCTACCCGTGGATCGCGCTCAACGATATGCGCCTCGACGCCGCCGGCATGATCCTCAACCCCGATGTCCGGGGGAAGCTGGACCTGGCGGCGTACCAGCACGACACCTACGTGCGCGCGATCGGCGAGATCGACCACCTCCCCTCCGAGGACGACCTCGAGTACCGCATGCGGATCTCCAGCTACCTGCACCTCACTCGCTTCCTGCGCTACCTGCTCGACCGCAAGGACCGCATGAGCATGGCCGTCGGCCTCGAGGTCCGAGTCCCCTTCTGCGACCACCGCCTCGTCGAGTACGTCTACAACGCGCCGTGGGCGCTCAAGACCTACGACGGCCGCGAGAAGAGCCTGCTCCGCGGCGCCGCCCGCGACGTTCTGCCCGATTCGGTCATCGAACGCGTCAAGACCCCCTACCCATCCACCCAGGACTGGCACTATGCCCGCGACCTGCAGCGGCAGTGCCGCGAGCTGCTCGCACAGCGCGCCCACCGCGTCTTCGAGCTGGTCGACCGGACCTGGCTCGCCGCCGCGACCGGATACGACCCCGCCGCCATCGCCCTCGCCGATCGCCAGGGCCTGGAGTGGACGCTCAACCTCGCCACCTGGCTGGACGTCTACCAGCCGAAACTCGTGGTCTGAGCCGTCAGCCGGCGCGAGCGCAAGGGCCAAACGGATGAAGGAAGCGACGTCGCACGCAGACGGTGAACAGGTCGCCGCACTCCTGGACGGCGGCGAGGGAGGGCGCACCGCGCTCGTCGTTCCAGAGGATGGGCAGTCCCTGACGTACGCGCAGCTCGGGAGCCGCGTCGGGACGCTGGCGGGCCGGCTCGCCGCAGCCGGTGTCCGTCGTGGCGACCGGGTCGCCCTGGCGCTGCCCAACGGACCCGAGCTCGTCCAGCTCCTGCTCGCCATCGCCGCCATCGGCGCGGCGGCGGCGCCGCTCAACCCCGCGTACACCCCCAACGAGATCGCCTTCCATCTCGGTGATGTCGAGCCGAGACTCCTGGTGCTCCCGGCCGGTGAGCTCGCGGCCGCTCGCACCGCCGCCGGATCAGGCACGGCGATCGTCGACCTCGTGATGCACGGGGCTGAGCTGCCGGATCTCGTCGTCGACGGGGAGGAGGTCAGACGTGGGGTGGCGTTCGAGGCGGGTGGGCCGGATGACATCGGGCTCCTCCTGCACACGAGCGGAACGACGAGCCGTCCGAAACAGGTTCCGCTGCTGCAGCGGAACCTGATGGCCTCGTCGCGAACGATCGCCGGCCACTACATGCTCGCGAACGAGGATGTCTCCTTCTGCGCCATGCCCCTCTTCCACGTGCACGGTCTCGTCGCCTCCGTCTTCTCCGCCCTGATCGCCGGCGGGACGGTCGTGCTGCCGCGTCGCTTCAGCCCGCGTCGTTTCTGGCAGCAGGCCCGGAACCACGGCGTCACCTGGCTCTCGGCCGACCCGACACTCCACCGGATGATCCTCGAGAGGGTCGACGAGGAGGGTGCGCCGGACACGCTGCGCTTCGTCCGCTCGTGCAGCTCGGCGCTCTCGCCGGCGCTCAGGGAGCGGAGCGAGCAGGTCTACGGGGCGCCGATGCTGGAAGCCTACGGCATGACCGAGGCGAGCCACCAGGTGACGTCGAACCCGCTGCCGCCCGCCCGGCGCGTGCCCGGGTCGGTCGGTGTGGCAACCGGCACCGAGGTCCGTGTGGTCGACCGTCTGCGTGGTCTCCTTCCGGAGGGCAGCGCGGGCGAGGTGGTGATTCGCGGTCCCGGCGTGACGCCGGGGTACCGGAACAACCCGCAGGCAAACGCCGAGGCGTTCTTCGACGGCTGGTTTCGCACGGGAGACCTCGGCGTGATGGAGGGCGGCCATCTTCGGCTCGAGGGTCGTCTGAAGGAGATGATCCTCCGCGGCGGCGAGAACATCTCGCCCGCGGAGATCGAGGACGTCCTGCGCGCCCACCCGGCGGTCGCTGACGCCGTCTGCTTCGGTGTCGAGGACGAGAGGTACGGGGAGGAGGTGGCGGCGGCGGTGGTTCTCTCCGGGGTGGTGGACGAGCGACTCCTGAGGGCACACTGCCGGGAACGGCTGGCCGCGTTCAAGGTACCCAAGACCATCCACATCCTGCCCAGCATCCCGCGGACGCCGACCGGCAAGCTCCAGCGACGGCGCGTGGCAGCGCTCATCGCGCGACGAGAGCAGGGTCGGTGAGATTCGCCGTCGTCGGCGCCGGGGCGATCGGCGCGTACGTCGGAGCCGTGCTCGCCCGGGGCGGCGCGGACGTCACCCTGATCGCGCGGGGTGCCCACCTGCAGGCGATGCAGGAGCGCGGCGTGCGCGTGCTCTCCCCGCGGGGCGACTTCACCGTCCACCCCGGCGTGACCGACGAGATCGAGGCGGTCTCCGACGCCGACGTCGTCCTCGTCGCGCTGAAGGCCTACAGCCTGCCGGAGCTCGCGCCTCGCCTGGGCGCGCTGCTCGCCCCGGGGGCCGCGACCATCTGGGCGCAGAACGGCCTTCCCTGGTGGTACTTCCGATCCCATCCAGGACCGCTGGAGG
>JAQBPH010000223.1:0-3367 GCA_028287625.1 Chloroflexota bacterium
GCCGCCGGCGAGTGCCGGCGAGGGGGGGCGGGAGCCGGCATCGGGCGCGCCAGCGCACGATGTCTTGCGACCAGACGGGGGGGACGCAGTCCCCCCCGAGTCAAAACTGGCGGCAGAGCGGCCCCCCGCGAATCTCAACCGGCGGCAGAACTGCCGGGCATCTCGACCGGTGGCAGAACAGCCGGGCATCTCCACCGGCGGCAGAACAGCCGAGCATCGCACCCCCGGACTCTCTCCCGGTGGGGCGTTGACCCTACAATGCCCCGACACGGGGCGAGGCCCCGGGTCATGGAACACGGGTGCATGGCTGAGCTGGGCCGGCGCGTCCGCATCGGGGGGCCCTACTTCGAGGATCTGGCGCACGGCCGGGTCTTCGCCGACGCGCCGTCCGTCACGCTCACCGACGGGCTCGCCGCCGTCTCCCAGGCCATCTTCGGCGACCGCCTGCGCCTGCCCCTCGACGCCACCCTCTGCGCCGCCGTCACCGGCGGGGCGGCGGCGCTGGCCCATCCGATGCTGGTGTGCAACGTCGTCATCGGCCAGAGAACCGGTCCCTCCCAGCGGGTGCGGGGCAACCTCTTCTACCGCGGCCTGGTGCTGCTCCGCCCGGTGTTCATCGGCGACACCCTCCGCACCCGCACCGAGGTGGTCGGGCTCAAGCAGAACGCGGTGCGCGAGGGCAGGCCGGCCACCGGCCTGGTGGCGCTGCGGGTGCGCGCCGCGAACCAGCACGGCGAGCCGGTGCTCGACTTCTGGCGCTGCCCGATGCTCCCGCTGGGCGACGCGGGCGTGCGCACCGGCCACGCCGACGGCTTCGAGGACATCCCCGCGGAGCTCGAGCCCGGCCAGGTGGCGGCGGCGGTGCCCGAGGGATGGCGGCTCGACGCCTTCCGCGACGCCTGCCCGGGCGAGCACTTCGCCGACCTCGTCGACGGGACCCTCTACGAGGTCGAGAGCCGCGACACCGTCACCTGCGCCCCGGAGCTGGCCCGGCTCACCCTGAACATGGCCCAGACCCACACCGACGCCGCCGCCAGCGCCTTCGGCCGGCGGCTCGTCTACGGCGGTCACACCATCTCGGTGGCCGCGGCCCAGCTGGTGCGGGCCCTTCCCAACCTGGTCACCATCGTCGCCTGGCGCGGCTGCGACCACCTCGCCCCGGTCTTCGAGGAGGACCTGCTCCGCTCCGAGGTGGAGGTGGGCAGCCTCCACCCGCTCGACGGCGGCGGTGGCCTGGTCGAGCTGCGGGTGGTGGTGCACGCGGCGCGCGGCGTCACCGCGGACGCGGAGGAGGCTCGGGTGCTCGACTGGCGGCTCTGGGGCCTGATGGCGTGAGCAGGAGGGTGCACCAGTGAGCGGGCAACCGCAGGGGCTCCTCGCCGGGATGCGCGTGGTGGAGGGATCGGCCTTCGTCGCAGCTCCGCTCGGCGGCATGACCCTTGCCCAGCTCGGCGCCGACGTGGTCCGCTTCGACCAGATCGGCGGAGGCCTCGACGCCCATCGCTGGCCGATCACCAGGGAGGGCCGCAGCCTCTTCTGGGCGGGGATGAACAAGGGCAAGCGGTCGATCGCGGCCGACCTGCGCTCGCCCCGGGGGCGTGAGCTCCTCACCGACCTGATCACCGCGCCCGGTCCCGACGCGGGCCTCTTCCTCACCAACTTCCCGGTGCAGGGCTGGCTCGACTACGAGCGGCTCCGGGCCCGCCGCGCCGACCTGGTGATGATGGCGATCACCGGCAACCACGACGGCTCCTCGGCGGTCGACTACACCGTCAACCCGGCCACGGGCTTCCCCTGGGCGACCGGGCCCACCAACCTCGCCGTGCCCTTCAACCACCTGCTTCCCGCCTGGGACGCGATCACCGGCACGCTGGCCGCAACGGGCCTGCTCGCCGCCGAGCGCCACCGCACCCGCAGCGGCGAGGGGCAGCTGCTGAGGCTCGCCCTCAGCGACGTCGCCATCGCCATGGTCGGCCACCTCGGCAAGATCGCCGAGGTGCAGGTCAACCGGCACCAGCGGCCCAAGTACGGCAACTACCTGTACGGCGCCTTCGGCCGCGACTTCCTCACCCGCGACAACCGGCGGGTCATGGTGGTGGCCCTCACCGTCCGGCAGTGGAAGAGCCTCGAGGACGCCACCGGCCTGCGCGAGAGCTTCGCCATGGTCGAGCAGCAGATGGGCGTCGACCTCTCCCGTGAGGGCGACCGCTTCAAGGCCCGCGAGGTGCTCGGCGCCATCCTCAAGGCGTGGACGACGCGGCGCACCCTGGCCGAGATCCGCGAGTGCTTCGACGAGCACGGAGTGTGCTGGGGCCCGTACCAGACCTTCACCGAGCTGGTCGACGAGGACCCGCGCTGCTCCACCGAGAACCCCATGTTCGCGGAGGTCGAGCAGCCCGGGATCGGCACCTACCTGATGCCGGGGTCACCGCTGGACTGCGGCGCGATGCCCCGCGTCGAGGTGCGCCGCGCGCCGCTCCTCGGCGAGCACACCGACGAGATCCTGGCCACCTGCCTGGGGCTCGGCGACGCCGAGATCGGCCGGCTCCACGACGACGGGGTGGTCGCCGGACCCGATCCGGAGGAGGTGGACGTCGACGTCACCGGGCGGCTCGCCGTCTAGCCGCGCCGCCCTGCCCGGATCGCTCCCCCTGTGACGGATCTGCCGTCTCCGCAGGAGACGCGGCCGGCGGTCCGTTATGATGAGTAAATCGATCCAGTTACTCAACAATGTGAGGAGCCAGGACGGTCCCGATGGCTGTGGTCGTCACCGTGTCGATGCTCCTGGCCGTGGTCGCCGCACTCGCCGCCCTGCTGGTCGCCGGTTCGGGCCGGGGACGCAGGCGAGCCGAGGCGGCCGCCGGCGCGACCCTGCTCGAGATCCTGCCGGTGACGATCGCCGGCGGGCCGATCCACAGCCTCCGCCCGCGCCACGCCGCCTCCTGGCAGCTCGCCTGCCCGCCCGGCGCCGACCCCGGACCC
Organism: Chloroflexota bacterium; assembly: GCA_028287625.1. GTDB lineage: Bacteria > Chloroflexota > Dormibacteria > Aeolococcales > Aeolococcaceae > CF-96. The sequence goes on from JAQBPH010000223.1 coordinate 2,983, forward strand.
GTGGTGGTCGAGGCGCTGCGCGCCCGGGGCCTGAGGCCGTCGGTGGTGCACTCCACCTCCTGGCGCCACCAGGAGGGGCGCCTCGTGCTGACCTACCTGGCGGTGCTGGCCACCCCCGCGACGCCCGGCGGCTGGCTGGTGGCGTCGCCGGTCCGGCCGCAGCCGCTGGCGCGCGGCGGGGCGCTGACCGCGCCCACGTCGCTCGACGTCGACCAGGTGCTCCATCACGCGTTGCGCCACCTCGCCTGGCTGCAGCGGGAGGACCCCGGGATCGCCATGACGCTGGACCCGGCCTGGACGGCGCCGCTGGGCCTGTACGCGCCCGAGCCCTTCCATGCGCGCCCCACCGAGCTGCCGCCGGCCGCGGCGCCGCCGCGCCCGGTCC
>JAQBPH010000442.1:0-3989 GCA_028287625.1 Chloroflexota bacterium
CCGCTGCCCCCGCCCCCGCCCCCGCGGCGGGGTGGTGCCTCGCCTTCCCCCTCGCCCTCGCCCGCTTTCCCCTCCACATAGCTGAACGCGAACGCCTGGATGAGGTCGACCGGCCGTGTGTCCCCCAATGCGGCACTTCCCACCGCACCGAGCGCACCCGCCCCGGCGGGACTGAGCGCGAGGCGGGGCAGGGCCACCGCTCCGGCATAGCCCGCAGCGGTCCCCCAGGTCCGCATCGTCACCGTCAGGACCCGGATTGCCGCCCCGGCCTCGTCCAGCGCCAGCACCACCGCCCGCATCGCCCCGGCGATCGCTGCCGCGGTCCGGGCCATCAGCGCCGCGGCTCCGGCCGCGGCCTCCGCGGCGACCGCGTCGCTGATGCCAAAGGACAGCACGGTCAGGGCCACCCCGACACCGGCCGCTACCGCCAGCGCCTCGGCTCGCCGTCGGTCACCCTGGGCGTTCTCGATCGCCGTGGCCGCATGACGGAAAGACCCGGCGGCGTCCTCGAGCGAGTGGGCGACGCTGGTGAGCGTCAGCCGGATGGGCCCCCATGCGTGCCCCTGGAAGGCGTCCGCAACCGGGCTTCGCCACTCCCCCTGGCCCTGGGTCAGGTCTTCCACGGTCGCACGCAGCCGGGCGACCAGCGCTCGCACCTCCTCCGCACACTGGTCGAGCTGCCACGCGGCGCGGCGCAACTCGTCCGGATTGCCGTCGTGCGGGGCAGGCACGTCGATCGAGTGGACGGAGACACCCTGGAGGCCGGGCGGTCCATCCCCTGTCACCGCGGACCCCCGGGACGTTCACGCACCGGGTCGTCGGCGAGATCGTCGCCACCCCCGGCTGCGGCCCACATCACCTCGAGAGCTCGCCGAAGCCCTCCGGCCACCTCCAGGAGATGGGCGCAGCTGTCATCCATGGCGCCGGTCGCGCGATCACAGAATCGCACGACCTCCTGTGTGGCGCCGGCATCCCCGGTTGCTCCTGCGGCGAGCTCGCAGGCGCGCTGGACGGCGCGTTCGATGTCCGCGAGCGTGCTCACAGCGGCGGCGAACCGTCCGCTGGCCGCGGTCATGGCGTCGTACCGGGCGCTGACCTCCACCGTCGGTCTCCCAGGAGTACACAGGTCACGGAGGCGGGGAGACCGCGGAGGCCACCGCCCCTTCGGGCGGAGCACGCTACCAACCCGACAGCCGCGGAGTCCAAAACCCTCCCCCCCATGCCGCAGCCCAGCACTGCAATCGCAGGGTCCCCTTCCAACCCTCCCTCAGGTATACACGTCGTGCGGAGCGGGGCAGGACAGGCTGGAGGCGAGGGTCGATGCAGAGCACGATGCAGGACGGGGACCTGACCATCACGGACATCCTCCGGCGGGGGGCGCAGGTCTTCCCGGAGAGCCAGGTGGTCAGCTTCGAGGGCGAGGGCAGCCGCCGGGGCTCCTTCGCCCAGGTCGCCGAGCGGGCGGCCCGCCTCGCTGGTGCCCTGAAGCGGTTGGGCATCCAGTCCGGCGACCGTGTCGGCACCCTCTCGTGGAACCACCAGGAGCACCTCGAGGCCTACTTCGCCATCCCCTGCATGGGGGCGGTGCTCCACACCCTCAACCTCCGCCTCGACCCCGAGCAGCTCGCCTACGTCATCAACCACGCCGAGGACCGGGTCATCCTGGTTGACGCCTCGCTGGTCCCGCTGCTCGCGAAGATCCGGTCGAAGCTCACCACCGTCGAGCGCGTCATCCTGGTAGGCGAGGGCGACGCCTCCGCCCTGGGCGAGGTCCTCTCCTACGAGGACCTGCTCGCCGCCGAGCGGCCGGAGTATCCATGGCCCGAGCTGGGGGAGAAGACCGCGGCGGCGATGTGCTACACGACCGGCACCACCGGCGCTCCCAAGGGCGTGGTGTACAGCCACCGCTCGATCTATCTGCACTCGCTCGCCGAGTGGGGCGCCTTCTCGCTCAAGGAGGCCGACCGCGCCCTGGTCATCGTCCCCATGTTCCACGTCAACGCGTGGGGCATCCCCTACACGGCATTCATGCTCGGCGCCGACCTGCTGATGCCGGGCCGGTTCCTGCAGCCCGAGCCGCTCTGCCGGTTCATCCAGGCGGAGCGCCCCACCTTCGCCGCGGGTGTGCCCACCATCTGGCAGGGCGTGCTCCAGCACATCGAGGCGCATCCCGCCGACCTCACCAGCATGCAGACCATCATCTGCGGCGGTTCGGCCGTGCCGCGCTCGCTCATGGAGCGCTTCGAGAAGAACCACGGGCTGCGCATCATCCAGGCGTGGGGGATGACCGAGACCAGCCCCATCGGGGCGGTCGCCGTGCCCCCGCGCGGCGTTCCCGCCAGCGAGGAGATGGACTGGCGGAGCAAGACCGGCCGCGTGGTCGCCGGCGTGCGGCTGCGCATCGTCGACGACTCGGGGAAGGAGCAGCCGTGGGACGGCGAGTCGGTCGGCGAGATCGAGGTGCGCGGCCCCTGGATCACCGGCGCGTACTTCAAGGACCCGGCTCCCGACAAGTTCGACGACGGCTGGCTGCGCACCGGTGACGTCGGCTGCGTCGACTCGCGTGGCTTCATCCAGATCACCGACCGCTCCAAGGACGTGATCAAGTCCGGCGGCGAGTGGATCTCCTCGGTCGCGCTGGAGACGCTGCTCGTCGGTCATCCCGACGTGCTCGACGCCGCCGTGATCGCGGTGCCCGACGAGCGCTGGGACGAGCGGCCGCTCGCCTCGGTGGTGCTCAAGCCCGGCAGCTCCACATCGCCCGAGGAGCTGCGCGACTTCGTCGCCGGCCAGGTGGCGAAGTTCTGGGTGCCGGAGCGGTGGGCGGTGGTCGACGAGATCCCCAAGACCAGCGTCGGCAAGTACGACAAGAAGGTTCTGCGCGCGATGTACGCGGACGGCAAGCTGCCCGCCATCGAGCTCGGCGCCGCCCAGCGTCGCTGACGGTCCGGGCGCGGCCGGAGGGCCGCGCCCGGACGCCGGTCCCGGCGCGCTACCCTTGTCGACCACTGTTGGGAGCCGGGTGGTGAGAGGGAGGTGTCGCACCGCCATGACGTTGCCTACCCCACTGCGAACTGCTCGAGCGATCGCCCTCTTCCAAGGCTGGGCGGCCGGGCTCGGTGTGTTCGTGATGCTCGGAGTTGCTGTGCTCGCCGCCGGGGGGCTGAGGAACGGGGCGTTCGTCGCCCTCGCGCTCCTCTTCCTGGCCGGTGACGTCCTCGCCGTGTCCACCGCCGTCGTCATCGCGGCGCGGCGTCTGAGCGAGGGGGCCGCCTGGGCGCGGCTGCTCCTCGACGTGGTCGAGGGGGTGACCATCGCCGTCGGCCTCCTCGCCATCCTCATGGGGACGGGCGCACTCGGCGTCCTCGGCGTCGTGATCGGCCTGACCGTGATCGTCTGCCTCCACATGCCCTCGTCGAACGCGATGTTCGCCGGGCAGCCGATCCTGCCCTGGGAGGCGTCCTCGCACGAGCCGGAGCCGCCCATGCTCCCGGTGCCGTCGCTGCCGAGGCGGACCCGCTCGGGGATCGCCCGGCCGCTGACGCCGACCGCCCCGGCCCCGGCGGCTCCCGTACCCCCGGCGCAGCGCCCGGTGGCCCCGCCGGCGTGGCAGCCGTCGCCCCGCGCCGGACCGTACTCGTGGGAGACGTTGCCCACCCCGCTCGCCCCTCCGCCCCCGGCCCGCACCGCGGCGCCACCCGCCGATCCGCTGCCGCTGATCACGCCGCCGGTGGTGCCGCCGCCCGCGGAGCCGCCGGCCCGTCCCTTCGTGGTGCCACCGCTCGAGAAGCTCACCGTGGTTCCCCGGCACGGGACGCCTCCGCCGGCCGAGTCCGCCGAGGTCCCCGCGATCCGGCCCTTCGTGGTGCCCTTGCCCGAGGAGCGGGCGGCGACCGCCGAGCGTGAGGGCGGAGAGCAGCCCGGGTGCCCCGCCGCGGAGACCGCCCCGCCGCCGCCCGAGCGCGCCGCCGCCGACAGCGCGCCGCCGC
>JAQBPH010000257.1:0-8608 GCA_028287625.1 Chloroflexota bacterium
CGCGCGCGGGCCGCGGCGGAGGGGAGCACGGTCGCCGCCGCCGCCCACGCCTGGTTCGCCCGCTACCTCGAGGTGGCGGTCGACCCCATCCTCTGGCTGTACGGCGCCGAGGGCATCGCCCTCGAGGCCCACCAGCAGAACGGGGTGGTGGTGCTCCGCGAGGGCCTTCCCGCCGGCTTCCGCTACCGCGACAACCAGGGCTACTACTTCAAGCGCTCCCACGAGGCCCGGCTGCGGCGGATGCTCCCCGGCCTCAACGCCGAGAGCGACACCGTCTGCGACGACGCCGTCGCCGACGAGCGCCTCGGCTACTACCTGGGCGTCAACCACCTGCTCGGGCTGATCGGCGCCTTCGGGCGCGCCGGCCTCGCCTCCGAGGCCGACCTGCTCGGCGACCTCGCCCGCCACCTCGCCGCCCCCGGGCGCGCGTTCCCGGGCTCGCCGATGGTCGACACCCTGCTGGGCAGCCCGCGGCTGCGCTGCAAGGCCAATCTGCGCACCCGCCTCGACGACATGGACGAGCTGGTCGGCCCGATGGAGAGCCAGTCGGTCTACGTCGAGATCCCCAACCCGGTGCGGCAGGCGGTGGCGGCGGGGGCGGCGACGTGACCGCCACCGTCTTCGAGGCGTCCCTCGCCGGGGGCGCCGGCGCCCGCTTCTGCCGCCTCGACCCGCGGGACGACCTCGACCTCGTCCACGGCTGGATGCACCAGCCCCACGTGGTGCCCTTCTGGCGGCTCGACGTCCCCCGCGCCGAGCTCTCCGCCTACCTGGAGAGGGTCGCCGCCGACGCCCACGTCGAGCCGCTGATCGGCTGCGTCGACGGCCTGCCCGTCTCCTACTGGGAGCTGTACTGGGCGGCCCAGGACCCGCTCGCCGCACACTGCCCCGCCGGCGACCACGACCAGGGCGTGCACCTGCTGGTGGGGCCGATCGAGCTCACCGGCCAGGGTCTCGGCCGCCGCCTGCTCGACGCCGTGGTCGGCTGGCAGCTCGACCGCGAGCCCCGCACCCGCCGCATCCTGGCCGAGCCCGACGTCCGCAACGCGCGGATGATCCACGTGTTCGAGCGCTGCGGCTTCGTCCGCGAGGGCGAGCTCGAGCTCCCCGAGAAGCGCGCCGCGCTGATGGTCCGTCACCGGTGAGCGCGCCCGGCCGCGTCCGCGACCTGCTCGGGGTGGGCATCGGACCCTTCAACCTGGGGCTGGCCGCGCTCCTCGACCAGGCGGGGGAGGTCGACGCCCTCTTCCTCGACGAGCACCGGCGCTTCTCGTGGCACCCCGGGCTGCTGCTCGAGGGCGCCACCACCCAGGTCCCATTCCTCGCCGACCTGGTCAGCCTGGCCGACCCCACCAGCCCGCACAGCTTCCTCAACTACCTGCGCGCCCACGACCGGCTGCTCCGCTTCTACCTGCGCGAGCGCTTCCACCTGCCCCGCCGCGAGTACGACCACTACTGCCGCTGGGTCGCGGAGCGGCTGTCCTCCTGCCGCTTCGGTGCCCGGGTCGAGGCGGTGCGCTGGCTGGGGGAGGAGGGAGTGTTCGAGGCCGACATCCGTGCCACCGGCACCACCCGCCTCGAGCGGGTGCGGGCCCGCAACGCGGTGCTCGGGGTGGGCGCCGCGCCCCACGTCCCCGAGGCGCTGGCGCCCGCCCTGGGACCCGACGTGATCCACGCCGCCGACTTCCTCCACCACCGCGAGCGGCTGCACCGGGCGGCGGCGGTGACGGTGGTGGGGTCCGGGCAGAGCGGCGCCGAGGTCTTCCTCGACCTGCTCCGCGACCAGCCCGCCCACGGCTACCGGCTGACCTGGCTGACCCGCACCGCCGGCTTCTTCCCCATGGAGTACACCCGCCTCGCCCTCGAGCACTTCTCGCCCGAGTACACCCGCTACTTCCACGGCCTCGGCGAGGAGGTGCGCGACCGCCTGCTACCCACCCAGGACCTCCTCCACAAGGGCATCGACGCCGCCACCGTCGAGGAGATCTACGGCCTCCTCTACGAGCGCAGCGCCGGCGGCGCCCAGCCCGCGGTCGAGCTCCGCCCGCACCTGGCGGTGGAGGCGGTGGAGCCCGATGGCCACCGCCTCAGGCTGCGCTGCCGGCAGTGGGAGCAGGATCGCGACCTCGTGGTCGAGACCGAGTGCGCCGTGCTCGCGACCGGGTTCGTCGCCCGGCCGCCGGCCTGCATCGAGGAGCTGAGCCCGCTGATCCGCTGGGACGCCGCCGGCCGCTACCGCGTCGGCCTCGACTACCGGGTCGCGATGGACCCGGCGGTGACGGGCAGCCTCTTCGTCCAGAACGCCGAGCTCCACACCCACGGGGTGGGTGCGCCCGACCTGGGCCTGGGGGCCCACCGCAGCGCCTGCATCGTCAACGCGCTCACCGGCCGCGAGGTCTTCCGGCTGCCGCGGCGCACCGTCGTCACCGAGTTCGGAGTCGCCTGATGGACAGTGTCACCACCGCGCTGGAGGCGCTCGGCGAGGGCCGCTGGCAGGCTGCCGGCGAGCGCATGGTCGCCAAGATGCTCTCCGAGTTCCTCTACGAGCAGCTGCTCGTGGCCGGCCCGGCGGGCACCGGCTGGCGCGCCGCCGCGGGTGCCGCGGTCTACGAGTTCGCGGCCCGGCCGCGCCTCTACGAGCGGCTGCGGGTGGAGCCCGGCTCGGTGCGACGCCACCACGCCGGCGGCAGCGCTCCCGCCGCCGACCCCGTCCGCCTGCTCCTCGACCTCGCGCCCTGCCTTCCGATGGAGCCGGCCACCACCGCCCACCTCGCCCGCGAGCTGCGCGCCACCCAGCTCGCCGACTGCCACATCGCCGCCGCGCCGCGGCACCGGGCCGCCGAGCTCATCGAGCTGCCCTGGGCGGAGATCGAGGGCGAGATGGACGGTCACCCCTGGCTGGTCCCCAACAAGGGCAGGATCGGCTTCGGCCACGACGACCACCTCCGCTTCGCCCCGGAGCGGCGCCGGCCGCTGCCGCTGCGCTGGCTGGCGGTGCGCGACGGCCGCGGCGAGTACCGGGCGGTCGAGGGGCTCGACCACCTGCGCCTGCGTGCCGAGCAGCTCGACCCCGCCACCGCGGCGGGCTTCAGCGCGGTGCTCCGCGCCCGCGGCGAGGACCCCGACGGCTTCCTCTGGTTCCCCGTCCACGCCTGGCAGTGGGACCACGTGGTCCTGCCCCTCTTCGCCGGCGACCTCGCCGGCGGCGACCTGGTCGTGCTCGGCGAGGCCGGCGACCTCCACCTCCCCCAGCAGTCGATCCGCACCCTCAGCAACGTCAGCGCCCCGCGGCGGCACTCGGTGAAGCTGCCGCTCAGCATCCTCAACACCCTGGTCTACCGGGGGCTGCCCACCGAGCGCACCCTGGCGGCGCCGGCGGTGACCGCCTTCCTCCAGGGCATCGCCGCCGGCGACCCCTTCCTCCGCGACCGCTGCCGGCTGGTGCTGCTCGGCGAGGTCGCCGCCGTCGCCGTCCCCCATCCCGCCTACGAGGAGCTGGAGGGGGCGCCGTACCAGTTCCGCGAGCTGCTCGGCTGCATCTGGCGGGAGAGCCTGGAGGGGCGGCTCGACCCCGGCGAGCGGGCGATGACCATGGCCGCCCTGCTCCACGTCGACGCCGACGGCACCCCGGTGGTGAGGGCGCTGGTCGAGCGCTCCGGCCTGGGCCCGGCGGGGTGGCTCGACGCCCTGCTCGGGGCGGTGCTGCCGCCGCTGCTCCACTTCCTCTACCGCTACGGGGTGGTCTTCTCGCCCCACGGCGAGAACGCCATCCTGGTGCACCGCGACGGCGTCCCCACCCGGCTGGCGATCAAGGACTTCGTCGACGACGTGAACCTGAGCGACCAGCCCCTGCCCGAGCTCGCCGGCATCGGCCCGGAGCTCCGCTCGGTGCTGCTCGCCGAGCCCCCGGAGTGGCTCTGCCAGTTCCTCTGGGCGGCGCTCTTCGTCGGCCACCTCCGCTACCTCTCCGACCTGATGGAGGACCACCTCGGGCTCGGCGAGCGCGACTTCTGGGCGGCGGTGCGGCGCGTCGTGCTCGACCACCAGGCGGCCTTCCCCGAGCTCGCCGAGCGCTTCGGCCTCTTCGACCTCCTCGCCCCCCGCTTCGCCCGCATCTGCCTCAACCGCAACCGGCTGCTCCTCGACGGCTACACCGACCGTCCGGAGCGGCCCCACGCCGCCACCTGCGGCACCGTGGCCAACGCCCTCGCCGAGGCGGCCGAGGCCCTGCTGGCATGACCTCCTCGGCGCCGCCGGCGGCACGGCTGCGGTGGGACTGCGCGGCGATGCGCTGGGAGCCCGCCCCCGGCGGTCCGCTCGCCGAGAGCTGGACCGCATGCGCCGACCTGCTCGTCCCCGGGTCGCCGGAGCTCGAGCGCCAGCTCGCCCTGGTCGGCGGGCGCCAGCGGACCGCGCGGATGTCCGTCTGCGCCTCACTCCTCCTCGAGCGCCACGCCTGGGCGCTGGCCACCGCCGCCTTCGGCACCCTGCTCGGGGAGGCGAGGCTGCCCGACCTGGACGCCGCCAACGTTGCCGTCCACCTCGACGGCGAGGGCTTCGTCGACGCGCTGCTGCTCACCGACCCCGAGCTCACGCCCGCCACCCCCGGCGCGGCGCTCGAGCCCCTGGCCCGCGGCCTGCTCGCCGGCCATCTCCTGATCCTGGTCGAGCGGCTCGCCGAGCGCCCCGTCCACCGCGGCCGGCGCGCCCTGCTCTGCCTGGTGGTCGACGCGCTCGCCGCTGGCATCGCCGGCGCCGCCGAGGCCGCCGGGACCTCCGCCGGAGAGGCCGCGGTGCTCACCATCGCGATGGGGTTGATGCTCGGCACCCCGCCGGCGCTCCGCCCCCGGCTCCTCGGCGTCGACGGCCGGCTGGTGCGGAAGCGCGGGGTCTGCTGCCTGCTCCACACCGAGCGCGCCACCCACTGCGCCACCTGTCCGCACCTCTCCGACGAGGAGACCGCCTGCCGGATGCGCGTCCTCTCCGCGACCACCTGAGGAACAATGGGCCGGTGAGCAGCCCGCGCCCCACGCTCCCCTTCACCGCGCTGGTCGGCCAGGAGTCGATGAAGCAGGCCCTGGTGCTCAACGCGATCAATCCGGCGATCGGCGGGGTGCTGATCCGGGGCGAGAAGGGCACCGCGAAGTCGACGGCGGTCCGGGCGCTGGCGCGGCTGCTGCCGGACCTGGAGGTGGTCGCCGACTGCCGGTACGGCTGCCCCCCCGACCAGCCGGAGGTGCAGTGCGCCGACTGCCGCGCGCGGGTGGCGGCGGGGGAGGCGCTGCCCCGGGCGCGGCGGCAGATGCGGGTGGTGGAGCTGCCCATCAACGCCTCCGAGGACCGGGTGGTGGGCACCATCGACATCGAGGCGGCGATCAAGCGCGGCGAGCGGCGGTTCGAGCCCGGGGTGCTGGCGGAGGCGAACCGGAACATCCTCTACGTGGACGAGGTCAACCTGCTCGACGACCACCTGGTGGACGTCCTCCTCGACGCCGCCGCGATGGGCGTGAACGTCGTGGAGCGCGAGGGAATCTCGGTGTGGCACCCCTCGCGCTTCATCCTGGTGGGGACGATGAACCCGGAGGAGGGAGAGCTGCGGCCCCAGCTGCTCGACCGCTTCGGGCTCTGCGTCGACGTCCGAGGCCTGCGCTCGGTGGACGAGCGGGTGGAGATCGTCGCCCGGCGCGAGCTGTTCGAGGAGGACCCCGACGCCTTCGTGGTCAGCTACGAGGAGTCCGAGCAGGCCGAGGCCGAGCGCATCGCCGGCGCCATCGCCAACCTCCCCGGGGTGGAGGTCGACCGCCAGGTGCTGGTGGCCATCGCCGCCCTCGGCATCGAGCTCGACGTCGACGGCCACCGCGCCGACCTGGTCACCCGCAAGGCGGCCCAGGCGCTCACCGCCTACGAGGGACGGCCGCGCGTCGGTCTGAGGGAGGTCGAGCTGGTGGCGCCGACGGTGCTGGCCCATCGGGTCAAGCCCTCCGCCCACGGCGGCCAGCGTACCGTCAACATCGGCGAGATCCTCCGCAACGCCGTCGGCGCGGACTGAGGGTTGGCCCGCAACACCGCGGCCCGGTGAACGGTCATCACGGGTAGTGGTGTGTGGAGGAGCGCCGCGGCGGTGACCGTCGCGGCCTGACCCGGGCTGCCGGGAGAGAGGGGGGAGCCGATGCGCCGACTGCGCGTGGCCGCAGCGCTGGCCGTGGTGTTTGCGGGCCTCGGCATGGGGGCATCGCGGGTCACCCCGACCGTCGCCGCCCCCGCGCCCGCCGCGGTGGTCCGCTCCGCGGTGGCCTTCACCGTGTCCAACCCCGCCGATCCCGGGCATCTGTACACGGTCCGGGGGACGCTGGTCCGTCCTGAGGGCTGCGCCAGCTCGGTGCTCCTCGCCGAGCACGGTCTCAGCTACGGACGCTGGGCCTGGGACTTCCCGCTCGACCCCGCCACCTATTCGACCGCCCAGGGCCTGGCCCAGCGCGGTCACGCGTTGCTCGCCATCGACGAGCTCGGCTACGGCGCCTCCGACCACCCCAACGGCTACACCCTCTCGGTGCAGGCGTACGCGGCGATCACCGACCAGATCGTCCAGCAGCTGCGCCGCGGCGGCTACGCCTCGCCGTCCGGCGTCGCCCCGGCGTTCGCGCACGTCGGGCTCATCGGCCACTCGGCCGGCAGCGAGATCGTCGAGCTGGCGGCGGGCAGCTTCAGGGACGCCGACGCCCTCATCGTCACCGGCTACGGGCACACCCCCACCGGCGTGTCCCAGGACTGGCTGACACGGGAGTGGATCCCCGGCGACAGCACCCGGGCGGCGCAGGGCGACTACGAGTACTTCGAGACCGACCCACAGACCCGCGCCGCGGACATGTACTCCGCCGCCGCCGCCGACCCGGCGGTGATCGCCCGCGACACCGCGATGGCCAACCTCACCCCCTCCGCGGAGATCTGGTCGATCGGCCCCCAGCCCTCGCGCGCGGTGATCGGCGCCATCACCGCGCCGCTGCTGATGGTGTTCGGCGAGAACGACGTCCTCTTCCCGCCGGCGGGCGCGGACGCGGAGATGGCGCTGTTCGCCGCCGACCAGGACAGGACCCTGCACGTCGTCCCCGGCGCCGGTCACGCGCTCACCCTGCACCGCAGCTCGCCCGCCACCACCGCCGTGATCGCCTCCTGGCTCGAGAGCCACGAGGCGGTGATGCCGCGCTGCCAGCGGGTCAGCCGATCGCCCGCAGCTCCTCGTCCGCCTCCTCGTCGAGGCGGCGGGGACGCCGGTCGAGCACGGTCTGGCGCAGCAGCCGCTGGAGCACGCCGGTGCTGACCTCGACCGGCACCTCGGTGGGCTTGCGGTCGAGCACCCGCCGGGTGATGTGCACGCCGTGGCGGGGGAGGATGCGGCGCAGGTAGCCCCAGGTGTCGTAGAGGCCGGTGGAGACCGACTCGTAGCCGTGCTGCAGGACCATCAGCCGCGCCGAGTACGACATGATCTCGTGGAAGAACATCTTCTCGTCGTCGGGACGCGGCTCGATGAGGAGGATGTCGACGTCGGGATGGCGGTTGCGCACGGTGCGGATGTGGTCGCGCAGCCCGTCGTGGAGCATGCCGCGGAGCACCTGGTTGTAGACGGCGCGAAGGCCGAGGTCGCTGAGCCGGCTGCCCATGTTGTGGCGCATCACGTCGGGGACGTTCATGGCGCGCGCGTCGAGGGGGACGATGGGGTTGACCACCACGATCAGGCTCGCCCCCTGCTCGACGGCGACGTCGATGGACGCGTTCCCCTTGATGCCGCCGTCGAGGTAGTCGACGCCGTCGATGCGGATCGGCTTGAAGAGCACCGGCAGCGCCGAGCTCGCCGCCGCCGCCCGGCTGACGGGGACGTGGGCGTTGTGGAACCGGGAGAACACCACCCGCTCGTCGGAGTCGAGGGCGCAGGCCACGACGTGCAGCTCGGCGTCGAGCTCGCGGAAGTCGTCGGTCAGCCCGGGCAGGCTGAAGATGGTGTGCAGATAGCCGGAGAGCGCCCCGTGGTCGAAGATCCCGGTGGGCAGCAGCGGGCTCAGCATGCCGAGGAAGTCGAGCCCGCCGAGCCGTCCGGGGTGGCGGGCCAGCTCCCAGGCCATCTGCCGGAGCAGGCCCGGGAGGCGGAGCATCCGGCTGGCCAGCTCCCCGACGTTGGGCCGGTAGAGGGCGAGCTGCGTGGGCGGACGGAGGTCGCGGTTGGTCCCCGCCAGCCCCATCGCCATCGCCGAGGGGCTGACCCCGTTGGCGAGCAGGGCGCCGGCGATCGAGCCGCAGCTGGTGCCCACGAAGATGTCGAAGTCGTTGACGGTCAGGTCGACGAGGAGGTCGTCGAGCGCTCGCAGCGCCCCGATCTCGTAGGCGAGGCCGGTGATCCCGCCGCCGCAGAGCACCAGGGCCCGCTTGCCGCCGGTGGGGTCGCGTCGAGGTCCGCCGTTGGGCTGCTGACCGCCGGCTGACCGCATGACCCGATGATACGGGTAGACGATTCGCGCGAGATACCCTCCACCAGGGGAGGGGAGGGACGAGGTGAGCCCATGGAGGTGGTGCCCGGCTTCCACGTCGGGGAGCGGACCCGGGGCGGGCGTGTCTA
>JAQBPH010000277.1:0-3601 GCA_028287625.1 Chloroflexota bacterium
GACAGCGTGAGCATCAACGGGTAGCGGATCTGCTCGGGTCCCGGCTCGAGGTGCAGCCACTCGCGGAACGCGGCCCTGCCGGCGTCGGTGAGCGCGTACGGGCGGCGGCGCCGGGGGCCGGTCGGTCCCGAGGTGATCAGTCCGCGCACCGCCAGGGTCTCGAGCTCGCGGTAGACCTGGCTCTGGGTGATGCTCCAGAAGTCGCCGATGAAGGTGTTGGCGACCTGCATCAGGTCCCACCCCGTCATCTCGCTCCGGTGGAGGAATCCCAGCAGCGATGCGGCGGTGGAGTTGAGGGCCTCGCCCATTGTCATTCCACTGTGGAAGGTCGTATCGTGATTCACCGTCCAGTATGGAGGTTGGCCGCGCCGATGACCGCCGTCCCCGTCGACCTGCCCGCCGCCCGGGCGGCTCTTGCCGGCATCACACCGCGCACCGCGGCGCTGGTGGCCGCAATCGACGATCCGGAGCGGCGCACCGCCGGGCTGGAGTGGACGCTGGCGGAGACCGCGGCGCACCTTCTCGTCGCCCTCCGTGGGTACACCGCGGCGCTGCGGGGCGACCTGGGCATGTGGGCGGCGTACGTGCCCGCGTCGCCCGTCTACCGCGACCGGCTCTCGGGGATGACGTCGGCCAGCCTCGCCGCCATCCCCAGCCGCGACCCGGCGGTGCTCGGCGGCCAGCTCGGCGAGGCGGCCGACGCGTTTCTCGAGGCCAGCGCGGGGCGGCCGTCAGATGAGCCGGTGCCGACGCCGTGGTATGCGCCCGGTGCCACCGTGCCGCTCGGCGCCGCCACCTGCCTGCTGCTCGGTGAGCAGGTGATCCACGGCTGGGACATGGCCCGCACCCTCGGCAGGCCCTGGCCGGTGACGCGCGAGCATGCCCTCCTGATGGTGACGGTGATCACCACGATGATGCCGCTGGTCATCGACCCCGACGCGGCCCGCGGGGTGCGCGCCGTCTACGCCCTCCACGTCCGCGGCGGACCCGCCTTCGTGCTGCGCATCGACGGCGGCCGCGCCGGCATCGAACCCCTCGGTGCGCAGCGGGTCGACTGTCACCTCTCCGGCGACGCGGTCAGCCTCGCGATGGTCGGCTACGGGCGGATCAGCCAGTGGCGGGCGATCGCGCGCGGCGGTCTCCTCGCCTGGGGACGCCGGCCCTGGCTGGGGCTGCGGATGCGCGGCCTGTTCTTCGATCCCTGACCGCCGACCTCAGCCTGCGCACCGCGGCTGCGTCGAGCCACTCAGGTGATGTGATCGGGATCGAGTGGTTCGGGGAGTTCCTGTCTGCGGATTCGGGCCAGCGCCTGCCGGGCGGCGGCCCTCACCCGGGGGTGCATCCGCTGCATCGCGACCCCCACAAGCGGCTGACCCGTCGCAGCCTCCTCGATGCGCTGGTCGATGTAGGTCCAGTCCAGCGCGGTGCGCCGAGCCACGATGATGGCCACGGCATCCTGAAAATGCCGGTCCCGAGTGCTCTCCGTCATGGTGGACTGGCGGAGCCGGTCGAGGTACAGGTCCTCGACGGAGATGACCAGGGCGTGAGCCCCGCCCACGGCCACCTCGACGGTGCGCTGGATGTCGTCCCCGGACCCGGGAAACTCCACCCCGTACACCAGGTCCGCGTGGACCCAATGACGGCCCTCTTTCTGGAAACCGAGGGCGGCCAGCGCCGCCTCGTCTTCGAGGCTCGGTCGAGGGCACAGGTCCAGGTCGGTGGGACGGTACAGGTCCCCCGCCCAGTACGCCTCGGCGGCGCCGCCGACGACGATGGGCGTGCGCGTCATCACCTCGCGTAGTGCGGCCGCGATGAGCAGGCGCTGCTCCGTGGGCTGTGCGGACCCGGCATTGCGGAGCAGCGCTGCTGCCGCGTGCTGTCCGGCTGCGTCGCTCAACGTGGTGGAGTGGGGGAAGGGTCGATCCCCAGACGCCTGAGCGTGCGCTGCTCTACCTCGCTCGGGTTGCGCGTCCATGGGTTGAACGCATCGGGGCCGAACGCCTCACGGAGAAGGCGCGCGCGCTCGCCGGCGTCGGGCACGGGAGTGTCGGCGCCGAAGGTCAGAGTAAGGGGGATGCCGGTCGCCCGAGCCCACCGATCGATGACGTCGACGCCGGGGGATACCGCCGCCGCCTCGACCCGGGCGATGAGCGATTGCGAGGTGCGCATCCGCTTGGCGAGCTGCGCCTGCGTCAGGTCGGCGCGGAGCCTGCGCGCCTGGAGCTCGATGGCGAGGAGATCCCGGTTCACGGACTGATAATACCACATCTGGTATCTTCGGAGGGGGCTTCTCCCGACGATTCGCCCTGCAAACCGGTCACAACCCGCGAACAGGGTCGAAGGCTGCGCCGCCGGCTCTGCGCTGCCGCCATGACGAACGCACACCCGACGCTCTCGCCGGAGGCCGTTGGAGGTGGGACGGCCAGGCCTGGCAGCCCCACCCCGACCGCACCGCACCGCGCCCGGCATGGTCCAGGCCATGGCGGCACCGCCGGGCGGCCGCTGGTCGCGCGGCCTGCGGCTGGCCCGCGCCAGTTGGTCGGTGCTCCGCGCCAACCCGGCGCTGGGCCTGCTCCCGGTGCTCTCCTTCGCCGGCCTGGTGCTCTACCTGCTGCCCCTCCTCGGCATTGCGGCGGGCATGGGCGCGTTCGAGCCGTCGCAGCGGCCGGTGGCCTGCGTGCTCGCCGCCTGGTACTGCCTCGGCGCCTCGTTCGTCGGCCGGCTGGTCTCCGCCATCGTCGGCATCGCCTGGGGTGTCGCCACCGCGTTCGCGGTGCCGGTGCTCGTCCTCGAGGACGTCAGCGCCGTCGAGTCGATCCGCCGCTCGATGCAGATCCTCCGCCGGAGCTGGGGCGAGTCGCTGGTGGGCAACGCCGCCATCACCCTGCCACTGCTGGCCACGGGGGTGGAGGCGCGGCCGCGGGTTGCTGCCGTAGGCGGCGGCAACCCTACCAGGCCATCGGCCGGCGGTCGCTGAAGAAGCCGCCGGTGGGGCCGTCCGCGGGCAGCGTCGCCGCCCACACCAGCGTGTCGGCGCCCTGGTCGGCGGAGCGGGGGGCATTCGGTCCCCCCATGTCGGTGCGCACCCATCCGGGGCTCACCGCGTTGACCAGGATGCCGGTGCCCTCGAGCTCCCTGGCGAGGGTGACGGTCAGCATGTTGAGCGCCGCCTTGGACACCCGGTAGGCGGGGACGCCGCCGGTCACCTCGCCGAAGGCGGCGGCCCCGCTGCTCACGTTGACGATGCGGCCGTAGCCGGCCTCGCGCATCATCGGCAGGAAGGCCTTGGCCATGCGCCAGGCGCCCAGGCAGTTGACCTGCCACGCCTGCTCGACCACCGCGAGGTCGGCGTCGACGGCGTTCTGGAACGTGTCGTAGAAGGCGCCGGCGTTGTTCACCAGCGCGTCGATCCGCCCCAGCTCCTCCTCCACGTGGCGCCGCGCGGCGTCCACGCCGCCCTGGTCGGTGACGTCGAGGCGCAGCGGCAGCAGCCGTCCGGGCCCGGGGTCGAGGCTCGCCACCGTCTCGGCGGCCTGGTCGAGGTCGCGGGCGGCGCACAGCACCGTGTACCCGAGGCGGGAGAGCTGTCCGGCGACGGCCC
>JAQBPH010000299.1:0-16088 GCA_028287625.1 Chloroflexota bacterium
GCCGCGGCGCTGATCGCCGCCGACCGGGTGCGCGCCCGCGGCACCGACGTCCTGGTGGCCGCCGCCGACCGCCGGGACGCCGAGCCGGGGAGCGACCTCGAGCCCCTGCTCGGCGACGCGGGGGCCGCCGCCCGGCTGGGACCGGCCGCCGCCGGCGACCTCGCCGCGCTGCTGGGGACGGCCTCGGTGGCGGGTGACCTCCCCGACGCCTGGCGCCCGGCGGGGGAGGAGGCGGTGCGCCGCCCCGATGCCGCCTTCGCGCCGCGGCTCACGCTGGGCCCGGGGGTTCGCGCCGCCCTGGTGCGCGCCTGCGCCGATGCTGGGGTGGAGCCCGGGGCGATCGCGGCGCTCGCCGCCGGCGGCGCCGAGCAGCGGCTGCTCGCCGAGGCGGCGGAGGCCGCCGGGGTGCCACCCGGCGCCCTCGGCAGGTCGGCGCACGCCCTCGAGGCCGCCGGCGACTCCGGCAGCGCGTCCTCCTGGGTGGCGCTCGCCGCCGCCCTCGACCGGGCCGCCTCCGGCGACCTGATCGCCCAGGTGACGGCGGCTGGGGGCGGCGCCGACGTGCTCCTCTGGCGCGCCTGCGACGGGGTCGAGGCCTGGCGCACCGCCGGCGGCAGCGGGCTCGACGCCCCGGGCGGGGAGGAGATCCCCTCCTACACGCGCTTCCTGCGGCTGCGCGGCCGGATCGGCGCCGAGCCGCTCAGCCCCTACTCCTCGGCGGCGCTGCTCTGGCGGGAGGGCGGCGACGAGCTCCGTCTGCGGGGGAGCGAGTGCCCCGCCTGCGGCTGGTTCGCCTACCCCCGCCGCCCCCTCTGCACCGCCTGCGGCGGCCGCGAGCTGATCGACCGGCGGCTGAGCCGTCGCGGCGCCGTGGTCACCTGGACCGAGGACCACGTCTTTCCCAGCCCGGAGCCGCCCACGGTGATGGCGGTCGCCGAGATGGAGGGGGGCGGCCGCTTCTTCGGCCAGATGGCGGCGACCGCTCCCGGAGGGGTCCGCACCGGGCTCCCGGTGCGCCTCGTGCTCCGCCGCCTCCACGAGGGCGGCGGCATCGTCCACTACTTCTGGAAGCTGATGCCCATCGAGGTGCCATGACGAGACATCCTGCGAATGCCGACGGCACTCCGCGCGCACCGCGCGCGGCGGCGCGGAGTCGCGCCGGGGGCGGGGTGAGCGCAGGCGGCTCTGCCGCCGTAGCGAGGGGGGGAACGCCCCCCCTTGACAGGTGAGCGGACGTCTCGCCCGCGAGGTCGCGGTGGTGGGGATCGGCGAGACCCGCTTCGGCGAGCTCTTCGACCAGGGCTACCACCAGCTGGTCTGCGAGGCGGGGCTCGCCGCGCTCGACGACGCCGGGATCGGCCGCGACCAGGTCGAGGCCGCCTGGCTGGGCACCGCCACCCCGGGGGTGAGCGCCCTCGCCGGTGACGCCGGCACCGATCTCAGCGAGCCGCTGGGACTGCGCGGCATCCCCGCCACCCGGGTGGCCAACTACTGCACCACCGGGATGGAGGCGGTGCGCGCCGCCGCCCTGGCGATCGCCTCGGGGATGTACGACACCGCGCTGGTGGTGGGCGCCGAGAAGATGCGCGACGTGCCCGCGCGGGGCTCGCTGCTCGCCCGGCACATCCTCGAGACCCACCCGCTGCTCGCCAAGGGGCGTACCGCCCCGGGCCAGTTCGCCCTCCTGGGGACGCGCTACCTCCAGGCCCACGGCTACGACCGCGAGGTGCTCGCCGCCGTCGCCCTCAAGAACCACGAGAACGGGGCGCGCAATCCCCGCGCCCACTTCCGCCGGCGGATCACCGAGGAGCAGTGGGCGAGGGCGCCGATGGTGGCCTCGCCGCTCGGCCTCTACGACTGCTGCCCCACCACCGACGGCGCCGCCGCCGCGGTGCTGATGTCGCGCGAGGGCGCGGAGCGGCTGGGCCGTCCCTATGCGCTGCTCACCGGCATGGGGCTGGCCGCGCACGGCGGCTACTTCACCACCCAGTTCGACCCCGACTCCGACTTCCTCGGCTTCCCCGCCACCCGCGCCGCCGCCGCCCAGGCGTACGCCCAGGCGGGGGTCGACGAGCCGGCGCGCGAGCTCCACGTAGTCGAGTGCCACGACTGCTTCACCATCACCGAGCTGGTCAACTACGAGGACCTCGGGCTCTGCGCTCGCGGCCAGGGGGGGCGGATGGCGGCCGAGGGGCGCACCCGCCTCGGCGGCGACATCCCGGTCAACACCAGCGGCGGGCTCAAGTCCTGCGGCCACCCCATCGGCGCCACCGGGGTGCGGATGGTCGCCGACGTCGTCGACCAGCTGCTCGGCCGCGCCGGCGAGCGCCAGGTCGAGGGGGCGCGGCGCGGGCTCTGCCACACCCTGGGCGGCCCCGGCATCGTCAGCTGCGTCATGGTCCTGGAGGCGGCGGCGTGAGCGCGACCATGCGAGCCTGGAGGGCCCACGAGCTCGGTGAGCCCGCCGACGTCCTCCGCCTCGACGAGGTGGAGGAGCCGAAGCCCGGCCCGGGCGAGGTGGTGGTCGAGGTCGAGGCCGCCGGGCTCAACTTCCCCGACGTGCTGATGCTCCGCGGCCAGTACCAGGAGCGGCCGCCGCTGCCCTTCACCCCCGGGCTGGAGGTCGCCGGCCGGGTGGTGGCGAGCGGCGCCGGGTCACGGATCACCGTCGGGCAGCGGGTGGTGGCGATCGCCAGCCCGCCGCGGGGCGGGCTCGCCGAGCGGGTCTGCGTGGCCTCCGCCGACGTCCTGCCGCTGCCCGACGGCATGCCGCCGGCGACCGCGGCGGCGATGCTCATCACGTACCAGACCGGCTACCTGGCCCTCCACCGCCGCGCGCTGCTCCGCCCCGGCGAGACCCTGCTGGTCCACGGCGGCGCCGGCGGGGTGGGCTCGGCGGCGATCCAGCTGGGCTGCGCCGCCGGGGCGCGCGTGATCGCCACCGCCACGGGGGCCGAGCGCGCCGCGGTCTGCCGCCGCCTCGGCGCCGACATCGCCGTCGACAACACCGACGCCGACTTCGTCGAGGTGGTGAAGGAGGTGACCCGGGGCCGCGGCGCCGACGTCGTCTACGACCCGGTGGGCGGCGACGTCTTCGACCGCTCCCGCCGCTGCGTCGCCTTCGAGGGCCGCATCCTGGTGATCGGCTTCGCCGGCGGGCGCATCGCCGACGTCCCCACCAACCACGTCCTGGTCAAGAACTACGCGGTGGTCGGGGTGCACTGGGGCCTCTACCGGCGGGTGCTGCCCCACGTCGTCCCCGACATCCACGAGCACCTCGTGGACCTGCACCGCGAGGGGCTGATCGATCCCCTGATCGGCGCCGAGCTGCCCTTCGAGGACGCCCCGGAGGGGATCACGATGCTCGCCGAGCGGCGGGCCCTGGGGAAGATCGTCGTCGTCCGCTGAGGCGAACAACCCCACGCTCCACACCGAGCCCGCGACTGCCGGTTCGGCGCGTTCGGCAAGCTCCGGCCGTGCGGCCGGCGTGGATCACAAGATGCCCGGCGCCCCGCCGTTGTGACAGCAGAAGGGTGGACGCCCGCGCGCTCGTCGGAGGGCACCGAGCGGCCCGGAGGCCGCCCGCCGTCCGGCCAAGGAATGAGGAGCCGATGAGACCGCTGCCGGCAGCCAGGCCGTTCCTGGCGCTGCTCGCCGGGGCCTGCAGCGCCGCCGCGCTCGCCGCCGTCGCGCCCGCGAGCGGGGTGCTCGAGGTGCGGGCCGCGGACGCGGCGGCGCAGACCGCCTCGTCGCATCCGAGGCCCACCCCGAAGCCCACCGCCCGGACCACGATCGCGCCCCCGCAGGCGACCGCCACGGCGGCGCCGACGCCGACGGCGACCGCTGCGACCGCCGCCCCGACCCCGGCGTCCCATGCCCACACCATCCTCACGCCGCTGGCGCCGTCCATCCCCCCGATGACCGTGCCCACCTTCATGGTGGTGCCGGTGGGCACGCTCACGCCGCTGCCCCGGATCGTGTCCCCCGGCGGGGTGATCGCCCCCTACTCGCCGTTCCCCTCGCCGCCGGCGTCGCCGGAGGCGCTCCCCGCCTCGACGCCGGGGCCGCTGTCGCTGCCGACCGCGCGGCCCGCGGCGACCGTCGCATCGACCGGGCCGCCACCGCCGGCCGGCGGCGCCGGCGGGGCCGGTCCCACCGCGTTCCTCGGGCTGGCCCTGGCGGCCGGCTTCATCGCCGTCACCGAGCTCTACGACCGCCGCCGCCCCGCCTGACCCACGGCGCCGGCGGCGGGGGCCGGTGTCCCCGCTACCATCCCCTCCTGTTCAGGGGAAGGCTGCGTCAGCGGCCGGAGGAGAGAGATGGACTTCGGCTACAGCGTTCGGGTGGAGGAGCTGCGCTCCGCGCTCCTCGGCTTCATGGAGAGCCACGTCCATCCCGCCGAGGCGGTGTACCGCGAGCAGGTCCAGGCCCAGGGCGACCCCCACCGCAGCCCCCCGGTGATGGAGGAGCTGAAGGCGGAGGCGCGCCGGCGCGGCCTCTGGAACCTCTTTCTCCCCGACCCCCGGTGGGGCGCGGGGCTCAGCAACCTCGAGTACGCGCCGCTCGCCGAGATCACCGGGCGCAGCCCCTTCATCGCACCCGAGGCGCTGAACTGCCAGGCGCCGGACACCGGCAACATGGAGATCCTCGCCCAGTTCGGCACCCCCGAGCAGCAGGAGCGGTGGCTGCGCCCGCTGCTCGACGGCGAGATCCGCTCCTGCTTCTCGATGACCGAGCCGGAGGTGGCGAGCAGCGACGCCACCAACATCCGGAGCCGCATCCGCCGCGAGGGCGACGAGTACGTCATCAACGGCCACAAGTGGTGGACCAGCGGCATCGCCGATCCCCGCTGCCGGCTGATCGTCTTCATGGGCAAGACCGACCCGGAGGCGGAGTCGCACCAGCAGCAGACCATGGTGCTGGTGCCGGTCGACACCCCGGGGGTCACGGTGGTGCGCACCCTGCCGGTGCTCGGCTACGACGAGGGCCACGGCCACTGCGAGGTCCGCTACGAGGACGTGCGCGTGCCCGTGACCAACCGCCTCGGCGACGAGGGCAGCGGCTTCGCCATCGCCCAGGCGCGGCTGGGTCCCGGCCGCATCCACCACTGCATGCGGTCGATCGGCATGGCCGAGCGGGCCTTCGACCTGATGCGCGAGCGGGTGCGCGGCCGGGTGGCCTTCGGCAGGCCGCTCGCCGAGCAGGGGGTGATCCAGGACTGGATCGCCGAGTCGCGCATCGAGATCGAGCAGGCGCGGCTGCTGGTGCTCAAGGCGGCCTGGCTGATGGACACGGTCGGGGCGCGCGGCGCCCGGGTGGAGATCTCCGCGATCAAGGTGGCGGCGCCCCGGGTCGCCTGCCAGGTGATCGATCGCGCCATCCAGGCCCACGGCGCCGGCGGCCTGAGCGACGACTTCCCGCTCGCGCAGATGTACGCGTGGGCCCGGGCGCTGCGGCTGGCCGACGGCCCCGACGAGGTGCACAAGATGGCGCTGGCCCGCCGCGAGCTGGCGGCGCACCGGTGAACGCGTTCCGCGGTTGAGCGGCGGGGCACCGGGGTAGGGGACTCCGGCGACGCCGGAGAGGGTGCGGGCGCCGTGCCGGCCCGGTGTCCTCCACGAGGTGCGAGGCATGAACGTCGAACGACGCGTCCGCTGGGCGGCGGCGGGTGGACGGCGGGCACTGACCTGGTCGGGGCTGGCGCTCGCCGTCTCCCTGGCCCTGGCGGGCTGCACCGGCTCTGGCGGCTCGGCCCCGGCGAGCGGATCGTCCGCCGCGGTGCCCCCGGCAGGGATGGCGCCGAGCTCGGCGGCGGGGGTGCAGCAGACCTTCGTCGACGTGGTCAAGCGGGTCCGCCCGGCGGTGGTGCAGATCCAGACCGCCACCGGCCTGGGATCGGGGGTCGTGTTCGACACGACGGGCGACATCGTCACCAACGCCCACGTGGTCGGCAACGCCTCCACCATGATGGTGGGCACCGCCGACGGGAAGAGCTATCCGGCGGTCACCGTGGGCGCCTTCGCGCCCGACGACCTCGCCCTCGTCCGCGTCCAGAACCCGGCGTCGGCGCAGCTGCCCGCGGCCACCTTCGCCGACTCCAGCAAGCTCGCCGTCGGTGACATCGTCATGGCCGTCGGCAATCCCCTGGGGCTGTCCAGCAGCGTCACCGACGGGATCGTCAGCGGCGTCGGCCGGACGGTGAGCGAGGGCAACGGGGTGGTCATCCCCAACACGGTCCAGACCAGCGCGCCGATCAACCCGGGGAACAGCGGGGGCGCGCTCGTCGACCTCAGCGGCGACGTCGTCGGCATCCCCACCCTGGCCGCCACCGATCCCCAGCTGGGCGGCGGCGCCGCCCCCGGCATCGGCTTCGCCATCGACAGCACCACCGCGCGCGACATCGCCCAGCAGCTGGCCACCACCGGCAAGGTCACCCGCTCGCACCGGGCCTTCCTCGGGGTCAGCCGGCTGGCGACGGTCACCGACATCACCGGCAACCCGTTGGGGGTGCTGGTGGCGGGGGTGGTCCCGAACGGGCCCGCGGACAGGGCGGGCATGAAGCCCGGCGACATCATCGCCACCGTCGACGGCAGGCCGGTCCTCACCGCCGAGGCGCTCCAGGAGGTCCTCGCCCAGCATCAGCCAGGCGACAGGGTCACGCTGGGGGTGCACCGCGCGGACGGCGACCACACCGTCACGGTCACCCTCGGGGAGCAGACCGGCTGAGCCGGGCGGCTAGCAGGAGACGTCGCCGTCGACGCTCCCCGTGGGGTACTGGACCAGCTGCACGGGGCCTCCACTGAACCCCTGACCGCCGCAGCGGGCGGCCGCCTGGGCGGGGCCGCCGGCCCCGCCCAGCCAGTTGGGCATCGCCACCTGCCAGCCGCCGGTGATCTGCCCCCACTGGTAGCCGGTCGAGTAGACGCCCACCACCTCCCGCCGCGATCGCAGCGCCGCGGCGGCGCCCTGGATCACGGCGACGTTCTGGGCGGGGTCGGGCGCCCAGGTGTTCTCCACCTCGACGTCCAGCCACCAGCGTTTCGAGCGGGCGCCCGCCGCCCGGGCCCGAGCGAGGGCGTCGGCGGCGGCGTTGGCCCCGTAGTTCCAGGCGAGGCAGACGCCGTCGGCGGCGGCGCAGGCGTGCGGGCCGGGCTGCCGCCAGTGCGGGCTCTGCGGGCCGGGGTCGCCGAGGTTCATGTACAGCTGCGGGCGTGCCCCGGCGCGCGAGGCCCAGGCGAACTGGCCGGCCAGGCAGGGATTGCCGGAGAAGGCGACCCCGCCGGCCACCCCCACCACGGCGAAGGCGCCGGGGTCGGGCAGCGGCTGGGAGCACTGGGGGATGGAGACGTCGTAGCCCTGGAGCAGGCCGGTGCGTGAGGCCGCGGCGGTGGGCTGGCCGGCGGCCACCGCGTTGACGGCGAGACCGGCCACCACGCCCGCGACGGCGAGCAGCCGCCATCGCAGCCATCGCGGCGCGGCACCGACCATGTCCCCTCCTGGCGAACCCTGTCCGACCCTTCCTGGCAGCCGAGCGCGATTCCCGCCGCACGCCGCCACGTGCGGCGGGACGCTGATGCTACCGCGCCCGTGGAGTTTCTGCCAGTTTCGGCCCGGCGCTCGGCGGCGACAGGAGGGCTGGCAGGTTCTCGGGCCCTCGGAGGCGACCCCCGGGCCACCGGGATGGCCGGCCTGGAGACACCCTCTGCTCCGGGGGAGGTGACCTGCCTCTGGGGGCCTGCGGGGTGCCGATGTGACAGCACGTTGGCGCCAGCTGACGCGTGTGTCGCAAATAGGGTCTCGACGGGCATGCCTCGGGGATGCCACCATCCCCTCCGCCCGGCGCGCAGGCGCTGCGACAGGAGGGTGGGCTCGGCGATGTGGTCGTGGTGATGGCGGGGATGGCGGCCCGGCCGAGATTCGACGAGGTTCGCCAGCTGTACGGCGCGGCCGTCCACCGCTTCTGCCTGGTCGTGCTCGGCGACGGAGACGCGGCGGAATCGGCGGCCAACCGCGCGCTGGAGGCTGCCCAGGCGGCCTACCCGGTCGACAACCCGGAGCCGTCGACGGTCCCGGTCTGGCTGCTGGGCATCGCCTGCGAGGTGGCCGGGAACGTCCGCCGGCGCCGCCGCGCGTCCCGCCGCGGCTCGACCTCGACCGAGCTCGACGCCGCCCTGTCCGCCGCCGCCGCCCTGCCCGACCAGGAGCTCTTCGCGGCGGCGCTGCGCGGCGCCGCCGGTCTCGGCTATGCGGAGATCGGAAGCCTCCTGGGCACCTCTCCCGAGGCGGCACGGATGGCCTGCGGCTGGGCCATGCGCCGCATCCGCACCGGAGTGGGCCGGATCGGCTGACCGCGGCGCACGATTGCAATCGGGCGGTCATCACGGTTCGCGATGGCCCGATCAGGAACTGTGTGGCTCGACCGCCGCGGCGACGCGGGAATCGGCTCCGGTGCGCCGCTAGACTGGCTGCAACGGCTGCGGACGGCCGGCGGGGGACATGGTGAGACTGCGCGTCCTTTCGGACATCCACGGCAATCTCCGCGCGTTCCAGGCGGGCGAGGGGGTGCGATGAGCCTGGTCCGGCCGCACGGTGCGGCGCGGTGCCTCGAGCCCCTGCTGGTGCCGCCGGCGGAGCGCGAGGACGAGATCGCCCGGGCCGCCTCCCTGCGGCGGCTGCCGATGAGCTCGCGCGAGACCTCCGACCTGATCATGCTCGGCATCGGCGCCTTCACCCCGCTGCGCGGCTTCATGGGCGCCGGCGACTGGCGCCGCGTCTGCGACCAGATGTGCCTCGCCGACGGCACCTTCTGGCCCATCCCCATCACCCTCTCGACCACCGAGGAGGAGGCCGCCGCCATCGCCCCCGGCGAGGAGGTGGCGCTGGTCGACGGCGAGACCGGGGCGCTGATGGGCACGCTGCGGGTCGAGGAGCGGTATCGCATCGACCCTCTCCACGAGTGCCGCGAGGTCTTCCGCACCGTGGAGCCGCGGCATCCCGGGGTCGCCAAGGTGCTCGAGCAGGGCCCGGTGAACCTCGCGGGCCCGGTCCGCGTGCTCGGCGAGGGGCACTTCCCCGAGCGCTATCCGGAGATCTACCTGCGGCCGCACGAGACCCGCAGCCTGTTCGAGTCCCGGGGCTGGTCGACGGTGGCCGCCTTCCAGACACGCAACCCGATGCACCGTGCCCACGAGTACCTCGCCAAGGTCGCCGTCGAGGTGTGCGACGGCCTGCTCATCCACCAGCTGCTCGGACGCCTCAAGCCGGGCGACATCCCCGCCGAGGTGCGGGTGCGCTGCATCGACGCGCTGGTCGACGGGTACTTCGTCCCCGGCACGTGCGTGCAGGCGGGATACCCCATGGAGATGCGCTACGCCGGTCCGCGCGAGGCCCTGCTCCACGCGGTGTTCCGCCAGAACCACGGCTGCAGCCACCTCGTGGTGGGACGCGACCATGCGGGCGTCGGCGACTACTACCACCCTCTCCACGCCCAGCGGATCTTCGACGAGATCCCGGGGGACGCCCTCGAGCTGCGTCCGCTGCGGATCGACTGGACCTTCTTCTGCTCGGCCTGTGATGGCATGGCCTCGGCGAGGACCTGCCCCCACGGTCCCGAGCGGCGCCTGCTCATCAGCGGCACCCGGGTGCGCGAGATGCTGGCCTCGGGCGACGCCATCGACGAGCACTTCAGCCGTCCGGAGGTCCTGGCGATCCTCCGCGAGTACTACGCCGGCCTCGACGCGAGGGTCGAGGCCGGGCTCCACTCCCACTGAGGACGAAGCGTGCCCACGTACGTCAACCCGGACAAGTGCGACGGCTGCAAGGCGCTGGACAAGCCTGCATGTGCGTACATCTGCCCCAACGACCTGATGATCCTCGACATGGTGCAGGGCAAGTCCTTCAACCAGGAGCCCGACCAGTGCTGGGAGTGCTACTCGTGCGTCAAGGTCTGCCCCCAGTCGGCGATCGCGATGCGCGGCTACAGCGACGTGATGCCGCTCGGCGCCAGCCTGACGCCGCTGCGCGGCACCGACTCGATCATGTGGACGGTGCAGTTCCGGGACAAGCGGGTGAAGCGGTTCAAGTTCCCGATCCGGTCCACCGCCTGGGGGAGCATCGAGCCGTACGAGGGGATGCCCGAACCCGACCCCGCGCTGCTCGGCGATCCCCACCTGTGCGGCGAGGACGCCTGGCTGGGGGTCGACACCCTGCCCGTCCCCGCCGGGGCCGCGCCCGCCGGGCAGAGGGGGTAGCGAGATGGAGGCGCCCGCGCTCGAGGTCGTCGACACCGACCTGCTGATCCTCGGCGGTGGCATGGCGGGCTGCGGCGCCGCCTTCGAGGCGGGGTACTGGGGCCGTGACAGGGGCCTCCGGGTCACCCTCGTCGAGAAGGCTGCGGTGGAGCGGAGCGGCGCCGTGGCCATGGGCCTGAGCGCGATCAACTGCTACATGGGCATGAGGCACGGCGAGAACCAGCCGGAGGACTTCGTGCGCTACGTGCGCAACGACCTGATGGGCCTCTGCCGCGAGGACCTCGTCTACGACATCGCGCGTCACGTCGACTCCACCGTCCACATGTTCGAGAAGTGGGGCCTGCCCATCTTCAAGACCGAGGACGGGCGCTACAAGCGCGAGGGCCGCTGGCAGATCATGATCCACGGCGAGTCCTACAAGCCGATCGTCGCCGAGGCGGCGAAGAAGGCGATCGGGGCGGAGAACGTCTACGAGCGCCTCTTCGTCTCCCACGTCCTCACCGACGAGGCCACCGGGCGGGCCACCGGCGCGGTCGCGTTCAGCGTCCGCGAGCACAAGGTCTACGTGTTCCGGGCGCGGGCGGTGATCTCCAGCGCCGGCGGCGCCACCGGCGTGTTCCGTCCCCATGCGGTGGGGGAGGGGCTGGGGCGGATCTGGTACGCCCCCTGGAACACCGGGTCGGCGTACTCGCTGGCGATCAAGGCCGGCGCCACCATGACCCAGATGGAGCACCGGCTGGTGGTCACCCGCTTCAAGGACGGGTACGGGCCGGTGGGGATGTGGTTCCTGCTCTTCAAGGGCAAGGTGAAGAACGCCTACGGCGAGCTCTACGAGGACACCCAGCAGAAGGCGATCGCCCCCTACGCGCCCTACGACAAGGTGCGGCCCATCCCCACGCCGCTGCGCAACCACCAGATGCTCACCGACCGCGCCGAGGGCCGGGGACCGCACTACATGCGCACCGACGAGGCGCTCCAGGCCCTGACGATGGGGCTCGATCCCAAGGCGGTCCGCGAGATCGAGAGCGACGCCTGGGAGGACTTCCTCGACATGACGATGTCCCAGGCACTGCTCTGGGCCTCGCAGAACATCGACCCCGCCAAGGTCCCCTCCGAGCTGACCCTCACCGAGCCCTACCTGATGGGCTCGCACTCGTCGGCGACCGGCGCGTGGGTGAGCGGCCCCGAGGATCTGGCCCGTGACGGCTACTTCTGGGGCTACAACCGCATGACCACGGTGCCCGGGCTGTTCGCGGCCGGCGACGGCGTCGGCGGCTCGGCGCACAAGTTCTCCTCGGGCTCGTACACCGAGGGGCGCCTGGCCGCCAAGGGCGCGATCGCCTTCATGACCGACAACCCCGCGACCTTCGAGCACGACCCCGCCCGGGTGGAGGAGATCACCGCCGAGCTGTTCCAGCCGTACCGGGTGTTCGAGGACTCCTGCGGCAGGTCGACCAAGCCTGACATCAACCCCGACTACTTCTACCCCAAGCAGGGCCTCCACCGGCTGCAGAAGATCATGGACGAGTACTGCGCCGGGGTCGGGGCCAACTACATCACAAACGAGCCGACCCTGCGCCGCGGCATGGAGCTGATGGAGGTCTTCAAGGAGGACATGGCGAAGGTCGCCGCCCGCGACCGCCACGAGCTGCTGCGCTGCTGGGAGCTGCGCGACCGCATCTGGTGCGCCGAGGCCCACATGCGCCACATCCTCCACCGCGAGGAGACCCGCTGGCCCGGCTACTACTACCGGATGGACCATCCGAAGATCGACGACGAGAACTGGAAGGTGTTCGTGAACTCACGGTTCGACGCCGGCAACGGCGGGTGGAAGATGTCGACGCATCCCTGCCACACCCTGGTGCCGTGAGCAGCGTCGCGAAGGTCGAGGCCGGGCCGGACGTCTCCGGCTCGGGCCACGACGCCGTCCTCGTCGTGGGCGGCGGGATCGCGGGGATCACCGCCGCCCTCGAGGCCGCCGAGGCGGGGATGTCCGTCCACCTCGTCGAGCGCGCCCCCCAGCTCGGCGGCCGGGTGGCGCAGCTGGCCCGGTACTTCCCCAAGCTCTGCCCCCCCACCTGCGGGCTGGAGATCAACTACCAGCGGCTGCGCGACAACCGCGCCGTCCGGCTGCTCACCACCACCGAGGTGGAGTCGATCTCCGGGGGGCCGGGCGCGTACGCGGTGCGGCTGCGGGTCGAGCCGCGCTTCGTCACCGACCGCTGCACGATGTGCAACGCCTGCGCCGAGGTCTGCCCCGTCGACCGGCCCAACGCCTTCGACTACGGGATGAGCACGACGAGGACGGCCTACCTGCCCCACGAGGCCGCCTACCCGGCGAGGTACGCGATCGACGCCTCGACCTGCCTCTTCGACGAGTGCGCGAAGTGCGTCGACGCCTGCGCGTACGGGGCCATCGACCTCCACATGCAGCCCGAGATCGTGGAGCTGCGGGTGGGCGCGGTGATCATCGCCACCGGCTGGCGCCCCTACGACGCCCGGGCGATCACCAATCTGGCCTTCGGCCACTCGCCCAACGTGATCACCAACGTGATGATGGAGCGGATGGCGGCGGAGAGCGGACCGACCGGCGGCCGCATCGTCCGCCCCTCCGACGGCGCGCCGGTGCGAAGCGTCGCCTTCATCCAGTGCGCCGGGTCGCGCGACCGCCTCCACCTGCGCTACTGCTCGAGCATCTGCTGCCTCGCATCGCTGAAGGAGGCGAGCCTGGTGCTCGATCGGAACCCCGACGCGCAGGTGCACGTCTTCTACATCGACCTGCGCACCCCGGGCACCTACGAGGCCTTCGCCGCGGGGGTGCTCGGCCATCCCCAGGTGCACGCGGTCAAGGGCAAGGTCGCCGACATCCTCGAGGACCCCGGGACCGGTGAGCTCGTCGTCGTCGCCGACGACATGGTCGGGGCGGGGATGAGCCGCACCCGTGTCGACCTCGTCGTGCTCGCCACCGGGATGGCGCCGAGCCTCGGCGACGCCCCCACCGCCGGCGTCGACCTCGACGAGGACGGCTTCGTCGTCGAGGGAACCGACGCCGAGGGCATCCTCGTCGCCGGCTGCGCCCGCGCCCCGGTCGACGTCGCCACCGCCACCGTCGACGCCACCGCGGCGGCGATGCGCGCGATCGCCCTGGTGCGGCGTTCCGCGGCAGGGGGGAGCGGGGGAGTCCCCCGCCGGAAGGAGGCCTGAGCGTGGCGGCGAGGAAGACCGGCGTCTACGTCTGCGAGGGCTGCGGCATCGGCGAGTGCGTGAGCAGCGCGGCGCTGCTCGAGACCGCCGCGGGCGAGCCCGGGGTCGCGGTGACCCGCACCTCGAGGGCGTTCTGCCTCGAGGACTCGGCGCGGATCCGCGAGGACATCGAGAGCGAGGGGCTGGAGGCGGTGGTCATCGCCGCGTGCTCGCCGCGGGTCAACCGGCAGGTGTTCGACCTCCGGCCGGCGATGGTGCGGCGGGTCAACCTCCGCGAGCACGTCGCCTGGAGCCAGGCGCCGCGGGACGAGGCCACCCAGGAGCTGGCCGACGACCTGCTGCGGATGGGGATCGCCGCCGCGCAGCACACCACCCCCCCGGTGGCCCGCATCGAGGACTGCGAGCGCCGCGTGCTCGTCGTCGGCGCCGGGCCGGCCGGGCTGAGCGCCGCGCTCAGCGCCGCCGAGGGCGGCTACGCGGTCACCCTGGTGGAACGCGAGGCGCAGGCCGGCGGCTTCCTCCGCCGCCTCCACCGCGGCTGGGCGCCCCACGCGTCGCTCGAGCCGGTCGACGTCGACGGGCTGGTCGCCCGGGTGCTCGACCACCCGTCGGTCACCCTGCGGACGGGCACCACCGTCGGCGGCGTCGAGGGCCAGCCGGGGCGCTTCGTGGCCACCCTCGAGGGCCCCGACGGCGCCGAGACGGTCGAGGTCGGCTCGGTGGTGATGGCCACCGGCTTCGAGCCGGTCGCCGCGGCGAGCTTCGCCGCCTACGGGCTCGGCGAGAACCCCGACGTCATCTCCTCGGTGGAGATGGAGGACCTCTGCCGCGCCGGCGAGCTGCTCCGCCCCTCCGACGGCCGGCCGGCGCGACGGGTGGCCATCCTCGCCTGCGACGGCCCCGCCGACACCGCCAACCTCCCCTACACCGGCAACGTCACCAGCATGACCGCGCTGAAGCAGGCGATGTACGTCCGCGAGCGCGACCCGGAGGCCGAGGTCTACCTGGTCTACGAGGACATGCAGACCCCGGGGCGCGACGAGCTGTACTACCGGCGGGTCCAGGAGGACCACGGCGTCTTCCTGGTCCGCGGCCAGGTGCGCGCGGTCGAGCCGGCCGGGATGAACGGCGACGCCCACCTGCGGGTGACCGCGCAGAACACCGTGCTCGCCGGCGACGTCACCCTCGAGGCCGACCTGGTCGTCGTCCAGCAGGGCATGGTGCCGACCTCGGCGCTGCCGGCGGGGAGCGGGGCGCTCTCGCTCCGCTACCTCCAGGGCGGCGCGATGCCGACCGGCCGGGCCGGCTTCGCCGATTCGAACTTCCTCTGCTTCCCCTACGAGACCCGCCGCACCGGCATCTACTCGGCGGGCTGCGTCCACCGCGCCCAGGACATCGGCCAGAGCCGCCGCGACGGCGCCGCCGCCGCCCTCAAGGCGATCCAGGTGGTGGAGAAGGCGGCGTCCGGGCAGGCGGTGCACCCGCGGGTCGGCGAGCTCGGCTACCCGCAGTTCCTGATGAGCCGCTGCACCGCGTGCGGCCGGTGCACCCAGGAGTGCCCGTTCGGCGCCCTCGAGCTCGACGCCCAGCGTCACCCGGTGATCAACACCAACCGCTGCCGCCGCTGCGGCATCTGCATGGGCGCGTGCCCGGTGCAGGTGATCTCGTTCCCCGACTACTCCGTGGAGCAGATCTCGGCGATGCAGAAGGTCATCAGCCTCCCCGAGGACGACGAGGAGCGGCTGCGGGTCCTGGTCTTCGCCTGCGAGAACGACGCCTACCCGGCGCTCGACATGGCGGGCATCAACCGGCTGCGGCTGCCGGTGGAGCTGAGGGTCGTCCCGGTGCGCTGCCTCGGCTCGGTGAACGCCGTGGTGGTCGCCGACGCGGTCCAGCGCGGCTTCGACGGCGTCGCGCTGCTCGGCTGCCGCTCCGGCCCCGACTACCAGTGCCACTTCATCCAGGGCAGCGAGCTCCTCGGCCGGCGCATGGACAATGTGCGCGAGACCCTGGGGCGGCTGGCCCTCGAGGAGGAGCGCGTCCAGGTGCTCGAGACCTCGATCGCCGACGCCCGCCGGCTGCCAGGGGTGCTCGGCGGCTTCGTCGAGCAGATCCGCGGGCTCGGCGCCAACCCGATGAAGGGCTTCTGACGATGAGCACCATGGATCGCGCGGCGCCGGCCGGTTCCATCGCGCTGCGCCCCGATTTCGGCTTCCTGCGCGACCTCATCGAGCGCGCCGGCGACTCCTTCAAGCGCTGCTACCAGTGCGGCACCTGCTCGGTGGTCTGCCCCTTCGCCTTCGCCGGCACCGGACTGCCCCGGCAGGAGATGGCGCTCGCCCAGTGGGGGTTGAAGGACGCGCTGCTCGACAGCCCCAACCTCTGGCTGTGCACCACCTGCGGCAACTGCGCGCGCCTCTGCCCGCGCGAGGTCGACATCCCCGGCACCATCCGGGCGGCGCGTGAGCTGCACCTGCTCGAGCGGGGCACGACGCCGGAGCTCACCACCGCCTTCGAGAACACCACCCGCCAGGGCAACCCGCTGGGCCTGCCCGCGCGCCGGCGCGCCGACTGGGCCGCGGGCGCCGGCGTCGAGGTGCCGGTGATCTCGAGGGCCCGGCGCCCGGTCGACGT